>DATEZA010000301.1:0-10264 GCA_035255945.1 Thermoanaerobaculia bacterium | reverse complement strand
GAGGTCGCCGGCGCCACACTCGTCGCTTCGAATTCGAGGCTCCGCATCGATTGTGATCTGGTTGCTATCCGATGCTGTCCAGGATCTCGTCCATCGTCGCGCGCTTGCAGGTGTACATCGGCGTGTCTCGCAGCGTGTACTTCGACGATTCCGTTTCGCGCAGGTCCTGCACGAGATCGAGGAACTCGGCCGGCGAGTCCGCTTCGAATGCGACGACGAAATCCTGATCGTCGAGTCCGAACGAGTACGTCGTGTTGATCTTCACGCGCGGGTACTTGTGCCCGATCGCGATGTGCTCGTTCATGATGCGCTGGCGATCGCTCATCGGGAGCAGGTACCAGTCGCGCGTCTTCACGAACGGATAGACGAAGAGGTACGGGCGCTTGCCCGGCACGATGCGCAGGCGGCGTCCTTCCTGGGCTTCGTGCACGTGCTCGTCGACGTACTGCGAGTGCTTCGTCATCGCGAGATAGGAAACCGGCACATCGAGATAGCGGCCGAGGATCGAGCGATTGATGTCGGCGGCCATCTGCTGCAGCGGTTCGGTTTCGTAACCGATGCGCCAGAGCATGAAGTCGACATTCGCTTTGAGACCGACCGTCGAATACGGCAGCAGCATCAGCGGACCGGTGTAGCGCTTCACGATCTCCGCGAGCTCGCGCTTCGCCTGCGCCTTCACGTCGTCCGGTTGCGAGCGAAACGCGCGGTCGACGCGGAAGAACATGAAGTTGACGAATTGGCGCTGCAGCGGGGTTTCCGGCGCAGCGGCGGGTTTTTGCTCGGGGATGGTTGTTGTCATGACGCGATTATCAACGCTGTCATCCTGAGCCGCAACGACGGCGAAGGACCCGTCGATCGAGCTCGACATACGGTTCCTTCGGCGTCTTTGCGCCTCAGGATGACACGCGTCTGCTATCTTCCCTCGCATGAATCGCGCGCCGGCACCGGCTAACGTTTCGCCCTCGGCGCGCTCTTATCAGCAGCTGCTGACGAAGCTCCTTCGGCACAGCGCATTTCCGCAGTTGCGCAGGATCGTCGAGAAGACGCTGCCCGCCGATTTCGCGCCGGTGTTGCCGCTCCTCCTCGAAGAAGATCGCAATCGCGTCCTCTCGCTTTTGATCGAAGCGGGCAAGGCGGCGCGCGCGCTGCTCGAGCTCGATGAAACCGATCTCGACGCAATCCTCGGCGATCTGGACGACAACACGCTCTCCGCGATCTGCAGCTCGTCCGCACCAGACGACGCCGCCGACCTGCTCGATGCACTCGACGACGAGCGCCGTCACTCCGTCCTCGCACTCCTCGGCGCCGCGCAGGGCGCGAAGCTCGAGTCGCTGCTCGAAGGCGAGGAAGAGACCGCGGGCTCGCTGATGAACATCGACTTCCTCGCGCTCGAGGAAGAGGTCACCATCGCCGAGGCGATCGAATCGATCCGCCACTACCCGCGCAAGGAATCGTTCTTCTACGTCTATTGCGTCGACGCCGAGGGGCATCTCGTCGGCGTGCTGTCGCTGCGCAGTCTCATCCTCGCCGATCCCGATGCGCAGCTGAAGTCGATGATGGTGCAGACCGTGGTGCGGACGCAGGTCGATTCGACGCCGGAGGAAGTGGCGCAGCTCGTGTCGAAGTACGACCTGCTGTCGGTGCCGGTGGTCGATCTGCAGAACCGGCTGGTCGGCGTCGTCACCGTCGACGACATCATCGATGTCATCCAGGAGCAGGCCGAGGAAGACCTGCTGCACCTCGCGGGCGTCAATGTGTCGGAAAGCGTGACCTCGCGGGCGCGCGAGTCGTTCCGGCTGCGATTTCCGTGGCTGGCGATCAACCTGGCGACCGCATTTCTCGCGTCGTCGGTCGTCCGCGTGTTTCAGGGCACGATCGAGCGCTGGGCCGCGCTGGCGGTGTTCATGCCGATCGTCGCGGGGATGGGCGGCAACGCGGGGACGCAGACGCTGACGGTGTTCGTGCGCGGCCTGGCGCTGGGGGAAATCGACTGGCAATCCGGCTGGCGGCCGATATGGAAGGAAGTTTTGGTGGGATTCGGGAACGGCGCAGCGAACGGCTTGCTGACCATGCTGGTGGTCGGGATCTGGACGCACGACTGGGTGCTGGCGACGATTCTGTTCGCGGCGATGATCTTCAACCTGATCATCGCCGGCGCTGCGGGAGGAATCGTGCCGCTGATCCTGGAAAAATTTGGATACGACCCGGCAATTGCTTCCTCGATTTTCGTCACGACATTCACGGACGTGGGCGGATTTTTTTCATTTCTCGGCCTGGCGACAGTGGCGATTCACCTCTTCAAACACTGAAATAACTGTGTCAAAAACGCGTGAACGCTAGGTAAATGGCCGGGTTTCGCGAGGGGTCGATTTTCAAGACTGTTTGTGGAAAGTGAAAAATTCGATTGTCAAGTGCACAAATATCGCTGCAACGGATGAGGCTTTTTAGGGTTAATTCGTTTGGCTGCAGCGATTTACGTCTTTTCGCCCAAAACGCTGTGCAGATTGGTGAAAAGCCCTGATTTTTGCGGGTTTCTGCGTTTTTCACAGCGATTTCCGCAGCGTTTTCCACACTTTCTGTGAAAACAATTGACTGCCTTCACGGATGAGGCGCGGCGGATCGCTCGTAAAGTCCAGAATGGTCGAAGGTTCGGCGTGGCAGAGCCCGCCATCGGCAAGGCCATCGAGCGAGTTTTGCAACTCCCGTGCGAGATTTTCGGGGCTGTCGACGGGCGGCTCGCCGCTCCGATTTGCGCTCGTGGAGAGGAGCGGCCCGGTCCTTTCGACGAGGCTTCGCAGCCAGTCGAGCGCCGGGATGCGCACCGCCAGCGTGCTCGCGCCGCGGCTGGCCGGGACAGGGCGGCGAAGCGGAAGGATGGCAGTGAGGGGGGCGGGCCAGAGTGACCGGAGGGCGTTCCGGACCTCGGGGCGGATGTCGATCCCAATCTCCTCCAGTTGCTCGACCGAGGCGCCGAGGACGACGAACGGTTTGGTGTCCTCACGGCCTTTGATCGCGGCGACGCGGTCGGCGGCGCTCTGGTCGGTGGCGAGCGCGTGCAGGCCGTAGATCGTGTCGGTCGGGAGGAGCACGACGCCCCCGTGGCGGAGCGCTTTTTCGATCTCGGCGAGCTGGAGGCTCGTCGGGACAGTGTTGAAGGTCCAGCGTTGCATAAGCCGCGGATGCTACGCCGTCATCCCGAGCGTAGTCGAGGGACCTGGGGGCGTGGGGGGCGCGATACGCGTGCCGCCCATCCCGCCCAGGTCCCTCGACTACGCTCGGGATGACGGCGGGGTTATCGCCGCGCTGACACCAGCAGCTCTCTCGCGTGCGTCACCGCAGTCTGCGACACGGTCTCGCCGCCGAGCATGCGCGCGAGCTCATCGATGCGCGCTTCGTCGTCGTCGAGCCGCAGGATCCGGGCGCGGGTGTGGCCCTTCGCGTCCTCCTTCCAGACGCGGAAGTGCGTTGTCCCGAAGCTCGCGATCTGGGGCAGGTGCGTCACGCAGATGACCTGATTCTTCGCCGACAGCTCCTGCAGCTTGCGGCCGACCACCTCCGCCACCCGCCCGCCGATGCCGGCGTCGATCTCGTCGAACACGAGCGTCGCGGCGGCCGCATGCGCCGACGCCTTGAACAGCGCCGCCGCGATCGCGAGCTGGATGCGCGAGAGCTCGCCGCCCGAGGCGATCCGCTGCATCGGCTTCGGCTCCTCCCCCCGATTCGGCGCAATGAGAATGTCAATCCAATCAATCCCGTGTGGCGCCGCCGACTCGGCGGCGTCGACGACGATTCGCACAGTCGTCCGCTCCATCGCCAGATCGTTCAGCTCTTTCTGAATCGCGTTCTGAAACGTCTGCGCCGATTTCTTGCGCGATGCCGACAGCTTCTCCGCCGCCTTGCCATACGCGAGGTGCGCCGATTGCTCGATGTGCTGCAGCTTCTCGACGTTCGCTTCGAAATCGGAGAGGCGCTCGAATTCGTCCTGGATACGCGAGAGGTGCTCGAGCACGCCTTCGATCGAGCCGCCGTACTTTTTCTTCAGCCGCTCGATGGTCACGAGGCGATCTTCAACATCGTCGAGGCGCGCAGGATCGTGCCGCACCGATTCGCTCAGGTTGCCGAGGGTGCGGGCGAGGTCCTGCAGTTTGTAGATCACCTCCTGCAGCTCTTCGCCGATCTGATGCAGCTCCGCGACTTCGCGCGAGAGCGGCTGCAGCAGATGCGCGGCGCGGCCGAGCTGCGTGAGCGCGGACGATTCGTCGTCGTCGATGAGCGAGAAGGCGCCCGAGGTGACTTCGATCATCTCGCGTGCATTCGCCAGGATCGATTTCTCCGCCCGCAGCGACTCCTCCTCGGACGGATCGAGCTTCGCCTGCGAGATCTCATCGACCTGGTAACGGAGCAGATCGAGCCGCAGCGCGCGATCGCGTTGCGCGTCGGTGAGCGTGCGCAACTCGTCCGCGGCGCGCGTCCATTCGCGATACGCGGTGCGCGTGGCGTCGACGAGCGCATCGTGACCGGCGTATTCGTCGACGAGCTCGCGGAAGCCTTGTCCCGCGACGCGCTGATGCGAGTCGTGCTGGCCGTGGATTTCGAGCACTGCGTCCATTGCGGCGGCGAGGTCGCGCACCGCGAGCGGGGAGCCGTTCATCAGCACGCGGCCGCGGCCGTTCGTCGCGATCTCGCGCTTGACGATCAATTCGCCGCTCTCGTCGATGTCGATGCCGAGAGCTTCGAGATTGACCGATTTCGGCAGATGAAAGATCGCCTCGGCAGACATCTTCTCGGCGCCGGCGCGAATCATCTCCGTCGATCCGCGCGCGCCGCGAAGGAGCTCGAGCGAGTCGATGAGCAGCGATTTGCCCGCGCCTGTCTCGCCGGTCAGAACGTTCAGCCCGGCTCCCGGCTCGATCGCGAACTCCTCGACGATCGCGAGATTGCGCACCTTCAGGTACGTGATCACCTTTCGAGTCTACCTCGGCTTCGCGTGTGATATCTCTCGGCCCGAATGGCCGGACCGCTCCGCATCGGATTGCTGCTCGATTCGTTTGTTTTGCCGCGCTGGATGGTCAGCATCATCGAGGAGATCGAGGCCGGTGACGACGCCCGCATCGCACTGGTCATC
Source organism: Thermoanaerobaculia bacterium (assembly GCA_035255945.1). Taxonomy (GTDB): domain Bacteria; phylum Acidobacteriota; class Thermoanaerobaculia; order Gp7-AA8; family Gp7-AA8; genus JAJPHC01. The sequence goes on along the minus strand of DATEZA010000301.1, from coordinate 5,139 downwards.
GTCAACGCGGCGCGCGAGCAGCCGAGGCCGTTGTGGCGGCGGCTGCGCGAAATGAATCTGCTGTACAGCGTCTACAACCGCATCGATCAGCGGCTGTTCGCCCGCCGCTCGGGACAGGACGCATTCGAGCCGGTCGATGTCCGCCCGCTGCTCGCAGGAGTCGAGGTGCGGGAGGTGATGCCGCTGCAGAAGAAGTGGACCGACCGCTTCGCGCCGGACGATCTCGACGCGGTGCGCGCTGCGCAGCTCGACGTGATGCTGCGCTTCGGCTTTCGCATTCTGCGCGGCGGGATTCTCAGCGCGGCGCGGTACGGCGTCTGGTCGTTTCATCACGGCGACAACCGGCTGTATCGCGGCGGCCCCGCGCTCTTCTGGGAGATCTACGAGCGAAATCCGCGCTCCGGGACGGTGCTGCAGATCCTCACCGAGGAGCTCGACGGCGGGAAGATCATCTACCGATCGCAGTCGTCGACCGACTTCACGTCGCTCTTTCGCAACCGGAATGCGACGTACTGGAAGACGGCGCGGTTCGTCGCGCGGAGGCTTCGCGATCTGCGACGCGATGGTCTGGATGCGATCGTCGAAGATCGGGCGGAGTCTCGGCCGGAGGCAGGCCGCGGCATCTATCGATTGCCGGGACGCGCCGCGATGCTGCGGTTTTTTGCGCAGACGGCGTGGAGCAATGTGCGCGCGCAGTTTCGCAATCGCACGCAGCTCGAGCAGTGGTTCGTGGCAATCGCGCCGCGGCCCGAACGGATCGCCGGAGCGGCGCCTAAGTTCACGGTGATCGATTCGCCGCGCGACCGGTTCTACGCCGACCCGTTCGTCGTGGAGCACGAAGGCCGGACGTATCTGCTGATCGAGGACTACTCGTTCCGCACGAGAAAGGGAGTGATCTCGTGCATCGAGCTGCGGGACGGCAAGCCGTCGGCGCCGCGCGTCGTGCTGGAGCGCGATTACCACCTCTCGTATCCGTCGCCTTTTTTTTGGGAAGGGGAGTGGTTCATGACGCCGGAGACGTTCGACAACGGCACGGTGGAGCTGTATCGCGCGGTGGAGTTTCCGTGGCGATGGACGCTCGACCGGGTGCTGCTGTCGGGGTTGAAGGCGGTCGATCCGACGCTCTTTCATCACGACGGCTCGTGCTGGTTGCTGGTGAACGTGGCGCCGCCCGGCGGCTCGGCGCACGATGAGCTGTCGCTCTTCTTCGCCGATTCGCCGCGCGGCCCGTGGCAGCCGCATCCCCGGAATCCGGTGGTGTCCGACGTGCGCTCCGCGCGTCCCGCGGGCGCGCCGTTCGTCGAAGACGGTGTGCTCTACCGTCCCGCGCAGAATTGCGCGCTGCGATACGGCCACGCGATCACGTTGAATCGCGTGGATGCGTTTACGAAGACGGAGTATCGCGAAACGCCGGTCGCGACGAGCGAGTCATCGTGGCTGCCGCACAGCCTCTGCACGCACACCCTGAACACCTCGGCGCATTGGCTGGTGACCGACGGGAAACGGATGCGATTCGGGAGGGTGGGGCGGGGGCACACAGGCTGAGCGTCTACTCCGCAGCTTCGGGAACGGCAGAGATAACGAGATCTTCATCGAACGTCAGGGCCGGGCCGCGCCGTTCGGGTGGTAGTGAGGCCATGAGATCGTCGTAGCGGTCCTGATCGTCAAAAGTGGTAGTGGTGAGCACGTGCGCCATTGTCCGAAACGCGCGGTCCCTGAGTGCGTCAGGCCATTCAGAAGCACCTTGCATCCAGCTGAACAGGGCGTGGCGCCGGTTGAGGATCGTGCCTGCGGCAGATCCGTATGCAGCGATATTCGTGACGCCGAAGTCGCATTCAAACAGGTCAAGCGGATTAATCTGCGGATTCTGCGCGCTCTGCGACCATGTAATCTGAATGAGATCTCCCGAAACGAGCACCGAAACAGGTGCGTGTTTCTCGAGCAGTGCCCGTGCTATCGGGGGGCTGAATTTAGGCCAATGCTGTAATGCGATCACCGGTGATTCAGGGGCAGCGTAATCCGAGTGTACCGTCAGGTCTTGGTTGAGCGATTCCACAGTGGTAAAAAACGGCAGCTCGCGCACATCCGCGATCGACAGATAACTGACGATTCCTGCTGTTGTTAGGGGAATCAGTCCAGATACTGTTTCGAGATCGAGCAGTCCCGTGACTGCGACATGTTGCCGATATGGCCATGAAGCATCGCCTCTCGCGTGTGGCGATTCAGCGAGATGTCGGATCGCACGCTGCTCTGTGGCAACAGCAGGCTGCGCACAGTTCCAGCTCGATGTGTATCGGGCCATCATTCGCATCGGAGGTCGGATTGCGCGTATCGATCGTAATGTGATCGCTCGCGGAGAATGCCGACAGAAATCCCACACCGAAACGGCTGGGTGGGCACAAAGTGAAACCGTTTGAGAAACTCCTCCGACTTGTAGTACGACCGCCCGATCTGCAGCAGATATCGCGCGATGACGTTGCGGTCCATTCCGACGCCGTGATCGATGATGGTCAGAAATTGTCTTTCTGACGGGGGGGACAAGCTGAGAGCTTGTCCTACACCTACAGCGGTGTACGACAAGCTCTCAGCTTGTCGCTTCTGCCGTCGGCCGTCGTATGCGGGCGCTTTTTTCAGCGTGACTTCAATCGGATACTGCGCACGGAGTGTTTCCGGTGCGTCGTTGGGATATTCCGGTGTCGGCAATTTCTGCGTTTCGAGGTCCAGATAGAGCTGCACGCGCGACGCGTCGAAGGCGTTCTGTAGAAGCTCGCGCACAAATGCGAGCTTGTCGTCATAGACGTCATTGATCAAGCGTTCGAACACGGCGTCGCGATCGAGCTCGAACCGCCATTCATCGATGAACCCCCTCGAGGTGGCCGCGGGTGGTTGCCATGAGCCATGACGGTCCGCATGTGCCATGAGCTCAGGCGCGTGCGAGACTTCGTCGGCGATCCACTGGCACCAGTTGCGGAGCGTCTTGTACTGATCGCGCCTGGCGCATTCGGCGCCGATCTCGATGCGTTTCGGCGAAAACGCGGTATGCATGATCGCCTGGTACTGCTCCCAGTGTGCGACGCTGTCCTGGTGTGGCGCCGCCGACCCGGCGGCGATCCGCCGGCGAGGTCGCCGGCGCCACACCGAAGAGCCGGCTCCGGCCGCGCGTCCTCGCGTGTCCCTCGTCAGCGCGGTCTTGGCGAACGTCATGGAAACTGAACTCGAAGAGCGCGTCGCGCTGCTGCACCATCACCCGGCGAACGCGTGTGTGGTGCTGACGGCGCAGCGTTTCGATGGCTTGCCACGCCGGTTGCATCGGGCCGGTGAGCCACGTGCTCCACTCCGGAGAGGCCAGAATCCGCGCTTTCTCGTCGTCCGAAACGACCATGCCGGCGTCGTGAAGATAGGCGGCGGCGATCAGGATATAAGCCTCGATTGCCGACAGCTCCACCACCGGTTCCTTCGATGTTTTCGTCTTGAACAGCAGGCTCGACATCCGCCAGATGACGGTGTCGCTGTGATCGACCGCGTGGGATGTGTAGTGCGGGAAGGTGTGGACGACGTAGCCGAGCCATCTCTCGATCGTCGAGCGGAGGCTGACCGCTTTCGCGTAGTACTCGAGATTCCGCTTTTTCAGCCAGCGCGCAAGTGCCGAATCTTCCAATACTTGCATAGGGATGTCCGGAATTGTAGCAAGGGGCTCATTCCGGCAGCCCATTTGCTTTGTATCTCATGGATGAGCACGAAAAAGATGGCGGTCGCGGCGTTGCTTGCCGTCGCGATTGGCTGCAGTCGTGAGCAGGCGCATCAGACGAAGGAAACAGTCCAACAGAAAGTTCAGAACGTCTTCGAGGCGGCGGTGCCGTCGCAGGGGGCGGATGACACGGCAGGGCGCGAGAAGGAGCGATTCGACGAGCAGTGGAGGCAGCTGCAATCGTTCCGCGCGCAGCAACAGGCGAAACTTCAGCAACAGCAGCAACAACAACAGGCGCAGCAGCAATCACAAGCTGCGGCGCAGGAGCAAACTCTCCAATTCGTGGAGCGCACGAAAAAGAGCAAAGAGACCTTCAAAGACCTCGACGCGAATGCGATCAACTCCGCGCCGGTGATGATCCCGATCAAAGGCGACGTCAAAGGTCCGTCGGTGCTGAAGACGCAGGTCTTCCTCGATCGATTGCATTTCTCGGTCGGCTCGCTCGATGGACGCTGGGGACGTAATTCGGCGATCACGGTCTGGACCTGGCAGCGCGGGCATGGACTCGACCCAACGGGTGATGTCGATGAAGCGACGTATCGCGAGCTCGCGCGCGCGGCGGGCTATGCGCCGCCGGTCACGCAGTACGTGGTGACGGCGCAGGATGTCGCCGGTCCGTTCAAGCACATCCCCGACGATCCGTACGAGAAGGCGAAGCTGTCGTGTCTCTGCTACGAGTCACTGCGCGAGGAACTGTCGGAGCGCTTTCACACCACCGAAGATTTTCTCGAGGTGCTGAACCCGGACGTGAAGTTCTCCGAGCTCGCGGCGGGAACGACGATCAATGTGCCGAACGTGCGGCCGCCGGTGACGACCGACAATCCCGACATCGCGAAGATCGTGATCTCCATCCGCGGCAACTCGTACAACGGCTTCGACGCGGCCGGCAATCTCGTCTTCCACGCCCCGACGACCGTCGGCGCCGGCTATGATCCGTCGCCGACCGAGAACCTGCACGTTGTGGAGATCGTCCGCAATCCGCACTTCCACTACGACCCGACGCTGTATCACGAAGTGCCGGACTCCAATCCCGACGCGCACATGAACCCCGGCCCGAACTCGCCGGTCGGCGTGGTGTGGATGGCCCTGAGCAAGGAGCACTACGGCATGCACGGGACGAACGATCCGGATGCGATCGGCTACGCGTCATCGCACGGATGCGTGCGGCTCACGAACTGGGACGCCGAGGAGGTGTCGCACCGGATAGCGAAAGGGGTGCCGGTGAGCTTCGTCGATACGAAGCATGGGGGGTGAAGAGAGTGCTTAGTGCTGGCTCAATGCGGGACGGCGCGCGCGCGTGGGACGAGCAGCTGGAAGAACGCGCGCGTGATGTCGTCGAATTCAGGAACCGGTCGTTCGTAGAGTACGAGCAGCGACGCGCCGGCTGAAGC
>DATEZA010000300.1:0-18358 GCA_035255945.1 Thermoanaerobaculia bacterium | reverse complement strand
GCGCGCAAAGATCTCGCGCGAAACGGACTGCACACGTTCATGTGCAACGCGGACGGAGGTCGGCGGCAGGTCGATGTCGCCCAGATCGCGGCAGAGTCGTCCGGCGAGCTCGTGGTCACGGCCGAAGGTGGTGAGCGACGGCAGTGCATCGCGGAAGGCGCGCGGGCCCATGCGCGCGCCGGGGCGCGACGGAATCGAGCTGTCGAACGGAAGTCCGATCAGCACGAAGTCGCCGTCTTCGAAATCGGTCGACGGGACGAGCAGCGACGACGCGCGCGGGTCGCGCGGATCGGGCGCCTTGCGGGGAAACATTCGGGGCGAGACTAGCACGAGGCACGCGGCGCGAAGGTGTCGCGGACTTGTTGGTAAGTGTCGGCCGGGATGATGGCCGCCTTCGTCCCGAATCTCGCCGCGATGCCACATTTCGGGCGTGAACGGAGCGGTGACCGCATCGGGGGAACAGTCAATCTGCGGAACGTTGTTTCGGTGCGGTATCGGAGGACTGTGAAGGAAGTGCTACTACAAGGTGCGCTGGCGCATTAACATCGAAGCACTATTTGCCTCGATCGCGCGAAGAGCATGGATGCCACCGTCTAGCAGAACTGATCGCGGAGATCGTGCAACTCGCCGCAGACGCGGCGTCAACCACTTTGCCGCCGGCCCTCGAATCGCGAACTGACCGCGGACAATTAACCTAAAATGCTTCGAGTTGGTTACCGAAAACTTTTGCCGGCGAGAGTGGCGCAATTATCACGCGGTCATGCAGCGCATCAAAAAGCCCGCCTTCGGGCGGCTGATCAGATTCGAGATTTGGCGGGGCCCGATGGGCCGAACCCCGCGATCTCATGGCGTTACGCGCAAGAGACTAACCGACAAGCCACACATCCGCCTGCAGCGTCGCTTACCTTGCGGGAGAGGTTACGAGGCCGGAGCATTGCGAGCGATCGGGCCAGACGCGTCTCGGCAGGCACAAGGGTGCTTCAGGCCCGGATATGAGTAGGGCGAAGACCTCTCGCTGCCGGCCCTGTCCGCCCATTTCGCCGTTTTTGTAGAGAAGCCGATTGGTGGATGGCGAAATGCGCGCCAGCGTGGCTCTTCGCGTCACACAGCGCGTTTCGGTCGTCGCCGCGGCGATCGGCTTCTACGCACCGGGCGCGATGTGAGATTCGAAGCGGCGGCGGATTTCATTACGCGTACGCTGGTGAAACCAGCCCCGCTGTCCGTCTCTTCAGATACGAGGAGGCGTTATGCAACTGCACCCGCTGGATATCATCATCGCCGATCGGCCATCCACTATGACCCTTCACACGAAGACGTATCCCGGTGATTTCTCTAAGTACATGATCATCCTGAAGCGTTTCGCCGAAAGCGGTGGAACGCCGGTTGCGGCGTGGGACGGCGCAGATGCCGAGCGAAGCGGCATTGCCGCCACGCTGGATGACGCGAACGGCTTCGAGATTCTCATTGTCGCTAAGAGCAAGCAGCCTGGGCCGGCGAAGATGAGAGCGGATCTGCGGATCGGTTCGAAGTATCGGTTCGACCACGTGATCACGATTCCGGCCAACGAGGCGGTCGGCTGGCCTGTGGTGATGAAAGACATGGTGAAGACGAAGGCGCATAATCCGGAAAAAGGCGAGAAGTACGGCCTGTGCGGCGATTCATTGTGGTGGCAGCTTCACGGACCCGCCGCCCCCACCAACTCGAAGGCGCCCCAGGATGAAGGACGCCGCACGTCTGAGTCCGAAGAGCGGAGCGCGCGCAGCGACGCGGAACGCAAGGCTGTCGCCGGCGATTCTCCGCGCGCGAAAGAAGTGTGGAAATCGTAGGCGATTCTGCTCACGACTGCGTCATCGACGTCCCACAAGGTACCGATGACGGACGGCACACCGCCGACGAGGAAGGCACGGGCGATGCTCGTCGTGCCTTCCGCGGTGGTCGTGGGACCCACCATCGTGCTGCACGCCGCCAGCACGACGAGGCGTGTGCGCTGGAAGGAGCAGGCCGCGATATCGGCGCTGTCCAGCGTCCCTCCGGTCAGCAGGAGCGCGGAGTTGCGCGCATCGGCGTTGTTGACGAGAGCGTGTCCGGCGAAATGGACGACATCTCCCAAGGGTGCATTTTTTGTGAAATTCTCCCGCGTGGCGCGTTCTTGCGTGAAGAGCGTCGTTCGCCGATAGAAGCCAGCAATGGTTCTGCCTTCGCGCTTCGCCATCGGTAGTTGCGCTTCGCTTGTGACAGGATCAGCGAAGATAACTGCGGTCTCCGGCGCGTGGCGAGCGCGCCGACGGTATTCATCGGTCGCTTTTAAAAACACCGAGGCACTCGGCGCTTTCAACACCTCGGCGCGTTCGATGAGATAGGCATGCGTGACCGGATCGGTGAGGATCGAGAACGGCAGGCGTTGCAGTGAGCCATCAGCAACGATCACGATTCGTTCAGCACCAGCGATTGTCTTGTCGATCGGTTGTAACAAGCGGCCGTATGCACTCGTCGACAAGCGCCGGACCTCTTTCGGCGGTCGTCGTTCGCTCATCGCGCGCAGGAGTGCTCCCACGCTTTTCTCGATCTCTGTTGCGTTGATCGGCACTTCCGTCGCTGACAAGCGCCGCCGGTCGGCGGTGAAGATGATCAATTCGTCCGGTAGCGTCACGTACTCGATTAGGACAGTGTTCGTCGGCATCTTTGCACGCAGGTGCTCCTCGGTCGTGATGAGAGTCTTGTTGTCGCTGTCCGTTAGTCCGAGCTGATCGAGTAACGCACGCGCCCGGCCGCGCTCAGCAAAAAAGAATGCTTGCGGAATATCTCGGCGCCGCAGCAGGAGCCGCACGGTCTCGGTGAAGAGCGCTCGCGAGTCGTCGAACATGCCTGCACGCAGACTCGTCTCGCGCACAGTCGTGCGCTGCGCCTCGAGTTCGTCGATACCGGTGTGGAAGTCGCGCAGCGCGCCATCGTCGTCGCCGAGCGTGGCACGACAACGGCCGCGCTCGAGATAGAGCTCCGGTAGCGCGAACGCCGTACGAATTTTTTTATGAAAGCCGATCGACGCGGAGAGGAGGTCGATCGCTTGTCGCGGATCGCGATCGCGCAGCATCGCCGCATGCAACGCTGTGATGTCGCCCGTGAGTTGCATGCGCAGGGCGTCGTCATTAATCCGACACGCGACCGTCCGTGGGCGATCGATCATCGCGTCGGCTTCCGTGATATGGCCGAGCCGGTATTCGGCAACTGCCAAGCGGGCCAGCGATGTAGCGACGAATTCTGGCGGCGCGGTGTGGCCTTCGAGCTTCAGCTCAATCGCGGCCAGCGCGCGTGCGCTCTGCCACCGCTGTCTGCGAAGCTCCGCTGATGAGGCGGAGCCCAGCGCAACGAGCAGACGACTCTGATCGCCGATGATGCTTGCGTCGTTCATTGCTGCGATGAGATGACGCTGCGACGATAGCTGATCGCCGAGATAGGCCAGATTGGTGGCGAGGATCAGATGGATCGCAGCGGCGTTTCCACGTTCGCCGAGTGCATCGAATATTCGGAGGGATTCTTCCGCGGCGTCGATCGATCGGGAGCGTCTCGCCATAGCTGCTTCACACATCCCGATGTACCACAGCTCGGACGCCAGCAGCGCGCGGTGACCGGGTATCATGCGCTCGGCCGAGGCGAGCTCGCGCAACATTTGCAATGCCGTCGCCGGCTGGTTTTCAGTGAGGACCGTTCCGGCAAAAAAAAAGGCCGCTACCGATTTCATGGGACTCGAGGCTGCGGCGAAGGAATTGCGCGCCTTCATCAACTCGCCGGCCGCGTGAGCGTAAGCGTGTTGCGCGAAGAGAACACGGCCGCTGCGATAGGCGAGATGTCCTTCTACCAGGGCGTAGATGCGGCGGTCGTCCGCTCGGGCCTTGGCGTCATCGATTGCCGCGACGCTTTCCGCGAGGAGCGTCTCGTGCGAGATCTCACGTAATGCTCTTCCGACGAACCGCGCTTTGTCGAGGTACCCGTTCGCGGACGGCGTGTCGCAGTTCTCGACCGCCTCAGCCCAGCGGCTGAGGAAGTCGCCTTCCGCCCATCGCCTCGCCTGCTCCGGAAATTCGCGGACGAGTGATGGCGCCGTTGCTGCGTTGAGCGTCGTCATCGCCCCGTGCCAGCGTGTTGTCTGATCGAGCGGCCAGCGCACTGCACGCTGTTCGCGATAGGCGGCGAGGCGCGCGTCGTCATTGGTTTCCAGTTCCAGGTAGTCGCGCCATAAACGCGTGGCGAGATTGCGCACACCGATGGCCTCCATGACGCGCGCGTAAGTCCGCAGCGCCGGCAGATTCTTAGGATCGATCTGCAGCGCGCAGTCGGCCGAGGCGAGCGCGTCGAACACGGCCTGCGGATCGCCGGTTTTCGCGGCCTGCATCAGCTCTTTCGCGGAACGATCGCGCCAGACAGTCGCGTCTGAGGCGGGTGTCCGCACGCGCACAGTCGTCGCCGGAGCGGTTGACATGACCACAGCCAGCAGGGTCACCAGAACCCATTTCCCGCGGGCCGAAGATCGCGTCATCCACATGTGGGATGACGCGATAGTACTCCGGTCAGGGATGGAGTTACGGCCAGTTTTGCACCTGGCAGCCGAAGTGGTCTGGGGCCGTCAGTGTGGGCAGCGGCTGGTCGATTTGCTTTGACCCCTCGGGCAGGAGGTGGTAGTAGAGGCCGTAGTGGTCTTGCATCGAGAGATTCAGCGACTGATGGGGGAACTCGATCGCGCGCACGGGCTGATTGCCGATGGTCATCGCGAGCGTGCCGATGCGAAGGTTGATGCGGCGTTCATCGCCGGTATGGATCGACTTCAGGATGACGACGGGCTTTTCATCATTGCCCCAATTCACGAGCAGGTTGGTGGAGATCGCGTTGCGTTGTACAGGCCACTGACTTGGCGGTCCGAATTTGGTTTTATCTTTTTCACGCTCGCCAGCCATCAGCCATCCACTGTTGATGTCGAAGTAGCCGGCGATCAGCGACCCATTGTCTAAAGTCGGTGTGTAGCACTCTTCGCGCGGGTTTTGCGGAGCTTGCGGCGCGACCCTCGTCATGCTGGGCACGAGGTCGGTGAAGCTGTCAAGAAGATAGTAGGGCTCGGTTTTCAGTGGATGGATGATGACTTGTTCGTTGTTGAGCTCGAAGCGGGTGTACTCGGTATCGTCGAGCGGGAACTTTTTCCCCTTATCGCCGGTCGAAGTCGAAAGGACGTCATCGGCCTCGAACGCAACGTATGGAACATGCCGCGAGTTGTCGTTAATGCTGCTGTGTCCATTGTGTCCATTGTCGTGGGTATGTCCGTTCTTCGCATTGATCAAGACGACGCGCTTCCGGAACCGATCGTGAGCGCTGCGTGGATCGACGTGGCAGCAGATGCCGATGAACCTTATGTTGAGCATGACAGTCCTCCTCACTGTAGGAACTGGTGGTCGAAGCGAGCGCGATTGCCGCCGAGGACAGGTGCGTTCTGGATGTTGCGGTCGAGCATCGGTTGCGTCACCGATTCGGCGAGCTCTCTGTACGACTGTGTTTTGTTTTTCTTGAGGCTCTCAAGCGTGTGGTAACTGAAGACGCTGCGCCAGCGGTTCTCGATCGTGCCGCTCAGTTCCGACAGTTCGAGCCGCGGTACGGCGGACAACGTGACCGGATTCTGTCCGAACGTTGGAAGGCGCCGACAGTCGCCGAAGCGGAACGCACTCTTCTGCCGGCGCCAGTCGCGATCGCGATGGGCGATGTCACGCGGGATGAACACTCTCGGCTGGTCCGGCTCTCGCAGATTGATGCCGCCGCTGTGGCAGCAGTCGAGGACGAACGTCAGATTGGCATACGTCGGCAGCTTGGAGAGCAGGACGAGCCTTGCCAAATCGTCATCGTAGAGTGACTGCTTTTCGACGTCGTCGCCCCGCTCCGGATACGCGACCAATCCCTCGTCCTGCTCGTCGTGCACCATGCCATTCAAATTGCGCCGGATTACACGAGAGCCGTGACCGTGGAATGAAAAAAACAACTGATCGCCGTCCTCGACGTCCGTGAGCAGCCATTCGAGCCGTTCCATGATCGCCAGCTTCGTGGCGCGTGGACTGTTGACCATACGGATGTTTTGCGCCTGGAAGCCGTACTGCTGCATGAGCAGGTTCTTCCACTCTTCCGCTTCCGTCTCCGCTGCCGGAAGCTCCGGTGCACTGTCGGCATAGTCCGAGATCCCAACGATGACCGCTTTTCGTTTCATGACTCCGCTCCTCTTACGAAAGAGACGGACTAGGGCGGTTTTTTCTCGACGCACGTCGTGCCACAAAATTGCGTGGGCTTACTCGCGCAAGGAGGATGAAGACGCGGCGCATATTTCCACGAGAACGTACGAACGCAAGTTGGAGACGTCGACGCGCAGCGAGATGTAGACGTACGTCAACGGCGGCCGCCCCGCATACGAAGGCGCCCTACCTCAATGAGGCGAAGCCGCAGGGGAAGCCGACGACCCGCTTCTCAACTGACAGAGTGTTGCGTCAACAGCGTCGTTGTGCACGTGCCGCGAACACGAATACGCCTGCAAGCCACACACACATGCGACCTACGGCCCTACGCTTCCTCCGCCCGCTGGTGCACGGAGAGCCAGCTGCCGAACCAGCCGGCGACGGTGCCGCCGAGGATCAGCGCGACGATCTTCTGCCAGGGCAGAAACGCGCCGAACAGGAAGCCCCACAACAGCGATGACGACGGCGCGAGCGTGCGTTGTCCGGCGAAGAAGGCGAGGGCGAGCACGCCGACTGCGACGGCTCCGCCGATCGTTCCCTGCAGCAGACCTTCGAGCAGGAACGGGCCGCGGATCATCCGCTCCGTCGCGCCGACGAGCCGCATGATCTCGATCTCTTCGCGATAGAGCATCATCGTCAGGCGGATCACGTTGGCGATCGTGAACGCGGCGGCCATGGCGAGCACGCCGCCCGCGGCGATGCCGATCACGTTCAGCAATTCGATGATGCGATGCAGGCGCCGCGTCCACTCCCAGTCGTACTCGACCTGATCGACGCCGGGCAGCGTGCGCGCCCGTTCGGTCAGCGCGAGGAAGCTCTTCGACTGCACGAGATTCGGATCGATCTCGATCTCGAACGACGGCGGGAACGGATTCTCATCGAGCTTGCCCGCGACTTCCGCGAGGTTCGTGAAGTACGTCTTGAAGCGTTGCAGCGCTTCCTGTTTGTCGACGAAGTGACGCGATGCGAGCTCGGGATGCGCGCCGAAAAATGCGTCGACCGCGCGCTGCTGCTCCGGCGTCACATCGGCGTTGAGATAGACGATCACGCGCGTGTGTCCCTGCCAGCGCTCGACGGCGCGCCCGAGGTTGTCGGCGACGAGTAGGAAGGAGCCGAGGACGAAGAGCGAGATCGCGATCATGATGATGGCGACGAAGCTCGTGCGCTTCGAGGTCCACGTCCGGCGCAGCGCTTCCTTCAGAAAATAGGTGACGGTGTTGGATGGAACGTTCGGCTCGGGAAGGGCCTTCATTGCGCCAGCCCGAAGACGTGGTCCGCGCGCGCCGGTGCTCGTTCAGGAACGGCGATCTTTTCGTCGCTGATGCGGCCGTGCTCGAGGGTGATGACGCGCCGGCCGCTGTCGCGGATCAGGTCGCGATCGTGCGTGGCCAGGAGGACGGTCGAGCCGCGCAGGTTCGCGTCGGCGAAGATGCGGATGATGTCCTGCGACATGTCGGGATCGAGGTTGCCGGTCGGCTCGTCGGCGATGAGCACGAGCGGATCGTTGATCAATGCGCGTGCGATCGCGACGCGCTGCTGTTCGCCGCCGGAGAGCTGAAGCGGATAGGCGTTCAGCCGATGATGCAGATCGACCGCGCGCAATGCTGCGTATGCCTTGCGCTTGTGCTCTTTCGGCGGGACGTTGAGCACGGTGAGGATGAACGAGAGGTTCTCGAAAACGGTCATCCGCTCGATCAGCTTGAAGTCCTGAAACACCATGCCGATTTCTCTGCGGAAGTAGGGGAGGAGGGAACGGCGGATGGTGTTGAGGTTGCGTCCGTTGACGACGACCTGGCCTTCGGTGGGCGTGATCTGGCGGAGGATGAGTTTCAGCAGCGTCGATTTGCCGGCGCCGCTCGGACCGGTCAGGAAGACGAACTCTCCCTTCTCGATCTGAAAGGTCAAGTCATGCAAAGCGGTCGAATAGCGGTCGAACCGTTTGGTGACGTGATAGAAATGGATCATGGGGACGCCGATAAATGATAACGGAGATAGCAGACAGCAGATAGCAGATAGCAGGAGCACGAGGCGGCGAGTTCCGTCTGCTATCTGCTGTCTGCGGTCTGCTATCTATTTTTTATGATGCGCCTCCTTCTCGTGTGCCTCGGAGGTGCGATCGGCAGCGGCGCGCGCTATCTCACCGCGCTCTGGGCGGCCTCCGCTTTCGGTCCCGCCTTCCCCTCCGGCACGCTCATCGTGAACCTCCTCGGATCGTTTCTCATCGCGTTCATCATGCATGTCAGCAGCGCGACGGAGCTGATCCCGCCCGACGTGCGCGTGCTGCTCACGACCGGCGTGATGGGCGGCTTCACGACGTACTCGACGTTCAACTACGAGACGACCGGGTACTTTCGGGACGGCGCGTGGGGACTCGGGATGATGAACGTCGGCGTGACGGTGATCGGGTGTCTGGTCGCCGGGCTGCTGGGGTTGATGGCGGCGCGGCTGATGTTCGGGAGGTAACGATGCGAACGCTCACCGGCGAGCAGTTGATGGTGCGGATCTTCTTCGGCGAGTCCGACAAATGGCATCACCAGCCGCTGGAGACCGCGCTGCTGGAGCGTCTGCGCAAAGAGGGCTTCGCAGGCGCGACGGTGTTTCGCGGCGTCGCGGGCTTCGGCGCGAACAGCGTGATCCACACGACGCATCTGCTCGAGCTGTCCGCGGATCTGCCGGTGGTCGTCGAAGTCGTGGATAGCGAGGAGCATGTCGAGCGGCTGCTGCCGATCCTGGACGAGATGATCGACGACGGGCTGGTCACGATCGAGAAGGTGAAGGTCGTGCGATATTCGGCGTCGCGGCGGGATTGATCAGGGAGAAGAGCGAGACGCTACACTGTCGGAATGACACGTTCACTTTGCGTTGTACTGGCCGTCCTCGCTCTCGGCGCCTGCTCATCGGTGAACCCGGCCGACGTCGCCGACATCAAGGAAGGCGATGCTGCGATGGTTGCGCAATGCACGTTCCTCGGCACCGTCGACAGCGTAGGCGCCGTGCAGACTGAGCTGACGCAGGACAAGTTCATCGCGCGGGTGCGCAACGGCGCGAAGCTGAAGGTCAAGCAACTCGGCGGGGACACGATCGTTTTCAACGACAGCTTCACGGTCAAACCGGTGCACATTTCCGGCAAGGCGTATCGGTGCCAGAAGCCGTAGCGACGGGTCGACTTTCGGCCACGATGTAGGGGCGACAAGCTGAGAGCTTGTCGTACACCGGTGTACGACAAGCTCTCAGCTTGTCGCGCGGAACGCGCCGGCGCTCACGAGATCGGCTCGGCGATGAACCGGTAGCCGATCCACGGTTCCGTCACGATGTAGCGCGGCTTCGATGCGTCCGGCTCGATCTTGCGGCGTCGGCGTGAGCTTGATGTCGCGCGCTTTTCACGCCGTGCCCCGCCATCGTCACTCCTCGTTCACAGCACGTAACGTCTTTTCACATCGTGTAACCGTCCGCGGAAGACTTCCCGTGCGTGCGAGCGCAGATTGCGCAGCATGCGACGCACGTTGCTCGTCACGCTCCTGCTGATCGCGCTGCACGCGCGGGCGGAGCTGACCATTCCGCGCATCAGCGGATCGATCGTCGTCGACGGCGACCTCGCCGATTCGGGCTGGCAGCACGCGGCGCGCGTGGAGCGCTTCGTCGAGTTCATGAACTCCGACAACACGCAGCCGCCGGCGATCACCATCGCCAGGATCGCGTACGACTCGACCTTCGTCTACGTCGCGTTCGATGCGAAAGATCCGCATCCCGGCGAGATCCGCGCGCCGTTCATCGATCGGGACAAAGTCATGGAAGACCAGGACTACGTCGAAGTGATGATCGACACGCGCGACGACAGGCGCTCGGCGATGGGCTTCCGCGTCAACGCGCGCGGCATTCAGACCGACAGCAATTTCGACGACACGATCAACACCGAAGACTTCTCGCCCGACTACTTCTTCGAATCCGCCGCGCGCGTCACGCCCGACGGCTGGTCGGCGGAGATCCGCATCCCGCTGTCGACGCTGCGCTATCCCGCGCGCGATCCGCAGACGTGGGGCGTGATGTTCATCCGCAATTACCCGCGCCGCTTCCGCTACGTGATGGCGAACGTGCAGATCCCGAAGTCGAGCAACTGCTTCATCTGCCACGAAGACGATTTCGGCGGCATCGAAGGACTGCCGATGGGCGGACATATGACGCTTGCGCCGTACACGAGCGCGCAGCGCGTGGAGAGCACGCCGGCGCTCGGCACGCGGCTCACTCCGGAGCCGCTGCGCGGCGACACCGGCGGCGATCTGAAGTGGAATCCGTCGACGACGCTCACGTTCGACGCGACGCTCAATCCCGATTTCTCGCAGATCGAATCGGACGTCCCGAACATCACCGCGAACAGCCGCTTCGCATTCGACTATCCGGAGAAACGGCCGTTCTTCCTCGAAGGGGTCGATCTGCTCAACACGCCGATCCGCGCGGTCTACACGCGCTCGATCGAGTCGCCGGCCTGGGGGATGCGCGCGACCGGCCAGTCGGGCAATCTCGCGTACACCGCATTGCTGGCGAGCGATCGCGCGGGCGGCACGACGATTCTTCCGGGCGCGATCGAGTCGGGCTCGTTCGTGCGCGGCGACCGCACGCTCGCCGGCATCGGCCGCGTGCGCGAGACGATCGGCAAGTCGTTCATCGGATTGCTGGCGACGATTCGTGAAGGCGCGGGCGAGCACAATCGCGTGCTCGGTCCCGATTTCATGTGGAAGCCGAACGACAGCGATCGCGTCATCGGCGAGCTGCTCGTCAGCGACACGAGCGGATCCTCGATCGGCCACGGCCTCCGCGTCTACGCCACGCGCGACCGCAAGAACTACGACGTCTACCTCGGCGTCCGCGACTTCTCCGACTCATTCCGCGCCGACAACGGCTTCATTCCGCAAGTCGGCATCCGCAGCTTCTACGGAGAGGTGGGCTATCACCTTTACCCGAAGTCCGGCGTTTCGTACCTCCGTCCTTACCTCGGCATCGAGCGCGTGGTGCGCGCGTCCGATCGCGGACTGGTGCACGAAGGTGTCTATCCCGGCTTCTACTACGAAGGCGGACCGCTTTCGAGCCGCGGCTGGATCTCGCTGCATCCGATCGATCGCGATGCCGTGCAGACATCCGGCTTTCGCAATTCGTTCATCGAGTTCGATCTGCGCGGTGTTCCGTCGCGCTGGCTCACATCAGTCGTGTTGCACGGTACGGCAGGCGAGAAGCTCGATTACGGCGCCGCGCGGAAAGGGCACGGTGCGGCGCTACAGCTGACGGGCGGATTGCGGCCGACCGATCATCTCGATTTCGCGCTGACCGCGAACCGCGAATGGCTGCAGGTGGGGAACGGAGAGCGCGTCTTCACCGCGCAGATCGAACGAGTGAAAGCGACGTACACGATCTCGCCGCGCTCGCTCGTCCGCGCGATCGCGCAGTACGACGCGGTCGATCAGTCGATCCGCAGCGGCGGCTTCACCACGTCGCTGCTGTACGGCTACAGGCTCAACTGGCAGACGGTCTTTTACGCCGGTTACGGTGACGAGCGTCTGCTCGATGAAACGGCGCGCATGCGCCGCAACGGCAGCTCCATCTTTGCGAAGGTGTCGTACGCTTGGCAGCGTTGATGCGGAGATTTCTGCGAGTTTCGATTGCGTGGGTTGCCGCGCTGGCCCTGGTGCCGCTCACCGTGATGCTGGTGATGCAGTACAACTTCCTGCGCCGGCTGGAGGAGACGACCGCGCAGGCGGAGCGCAACTGGCTGCGCAACACGGTGGCGGAAGTGGTGCGCGGCGTCGACGCGGACTTCCGCAACTCGGCGGAGTCGGCGCTCGATCTGTCGTACATCTGCCCCGAAGACTCCGACGCGCTGGGCGAGCATTTCCGTGGTGCGCGCGTGCCGGGCGCCAAGACGTACTTCATGGTGCGTTTCGGCGAGGAGATGTGGGACGTCTCGTCGTTCGACGCCACCGGCCACGCGAAGACGGTGCCGCTGCAGGAAGGGCAGGCGATGAAGGTCGCCGTCGCATCGTGGAGCGTCGTGCATCATCTGAATACGGTCCTGCCGGTGCGCTCGCTCAATATCGATGACGCCGATCGCGTGAATCGCATCATCGTCAAGCCGATCACCGACGCGGCGCTGCACGTGTCCGGAGTCGCGGGCGTGATCCTCGACAACGAGAAAGCGCGCGTGGCGATGGCGGAGAAGGCAGCGCATTCCGTCAAGCGGCTCCGTCACGGCAACGATCTGGCGATCCGCATCGGCGATCCGAAGATGTTCGAGGCGCGTGCAACGGGCCGCCGCGAGTACATCACCGAGCCGCTCAAGTTTGCCTACATGGACTGGCTCCTCGGCGCGCGCGACGTTTGCGCGACACCGGAAGAGCTCGCGCACATCAACTTCCGCTTCAACGCGCTCTGGAGCGGCGGCGTCGGCTTCGCGCTGATCGGCGCAATCTTCCTCGGCATCCAGGCGACCGGGCGACAGATGAAGCTCTCGCAGATGAAGAGCGACTTCGTATCGAACGTCTCGCACGAATTGCGCACGCCGCTGTCGTCGATCCGCGTCTTCGGCGAGTACATGCGCCTCGGCCGCGTGGAAAAACCGGAGAAGATCCGCGAATACGGCGAGTACATCGAAACGGAGAGCCGCCGGCTCACGCAGCTGATCAACAACATCCTCGACTTCTCGCGCATCGAGTCGGCGGAGAAGAAGTACCGCTTCACCGAATGCGACATCGGCTGCATCGTCGGCGAGACCGTCTCCGCGTTCGAGGTTCCGCTGCGCGAGCGCGGCTTCAACATCACGGTCGACATTGCGCCGTTGCTGCCGCGCGTCTGCGTCGATCGCGATTCGATCACGCAGGCGCTGGTGAATCTGATCGACAACGCGGTGAAGTACTCGGGCGAGCGAAAAGAGATCGCGGTGCGCGCCTTCGCCGAGGGGGACGAAGTGCGCATCACAGTGGAAGATCACGGCATCGGTATCGGCGCCGCGGATCAGAAGAAGATCTTCGAGAAGTTCTATCGCGTCGGCAGCGGACTCGTTCACGACGTGAAGGGCTCGGGCCTTGGCCTGGCGATCGTGTCGCACATCATTCAGGCGCATCGCGGCCGCGTCGACGTGACGAGCACGCCGGGCGAGGGAGCCAGGTTCACGATCGCGCTGCCGCGAACCATTCTGGAGAGTGCATGAGCCGGATTCTCATCGTCGAAGATGATCCCGCGATGTCCGTCGCGCTGCGCGACGGCTTCGAATACGAGAAGTACAACGTCGACATGGCGTCGGACGGCGAAGAAGCGCTGCGCCGCGCGACCGGCGGCGATCACGACCTCATCGTGCTCGACGTGATGCTGCCGAAAATGAGCGGCATCGACGTATGCAAGGAGCTGCGCAAGAACGGCAGCCATACGCCGATCATCATGCTCACCGCACGCGGCCAGGAGATCGACAAGATCGTCGGACTGCGCGTCGGCGCGGACGATTACGTGACGAAGCCGTTCAGCTTCATGGAACTGCTGGCGCGCGTCGAGGCAGTGCTGCGGAGAACGACACGCAATGCGCAGTCGGAAGTCGCGTTCGGCGACGTGATGCTCGACTTCAAGTGCTACCGCGCGACTCGCAACGGCGATTCGATCGAGCTCACGCCGCGCGAGTTCACGATTCTGCGGTACCTGATCGATCACGCGAATGAGGTCGTGAGCCGCGAGGCACTGCTCGATCACGTCTGGGGATACGACACCGGTGCGCTGTCACGCACCGTCGATACGCACATCGCGCGACTGCGGCAGAAGATCGAAATCGTGCCGAGCGAGCCGAAGCATCTGATCACCGTCCACCGCGTGGGGTATCGGTTCGTGATGTGAAAAGCGGGATGCGCATCCGCCGCCGAGTCGGCGGCCCCACACAGAAGCAGCATCTCGGCTTACACAGTGTGGCGCCGCCGACCCGGCGGCGAACCGCGCGAGCCGAAGCATCTGATCACTGTGCATCGTGTGGGCTATCGGTTCGTGATGTGAAAAGCGGGATGCGCGTCCGCCGCCGAGTCGGCGGCGCCACACAGAAGCGGCATCTCGGTTTACACAGTGTGGCGCCGCCGACCCGGCGGCGAACCGAGCGAGCCGAAGCATCTGATCACCGTGCGTCGCGTGGGCTATCGGTTCGTGATGTGAAAAGCGGGATGCGCATCCGCCGCCGAGTCGGCGGCGCCACACAGAAGCAGCATCTCGCCTTACACAGTGTGGCGCCGCCGACCCGGCGGCGAACCGCGCGAAACGTTAGAGCTTCTTCAAAATCCCCAGCACCAGCGCTGTGAACTGCTTCTGCACGCGCGTGGTCGTATCGATCACTTCCTGATGCGTGAGCTTCTGCTTCAGGATTCCGGCGGCCATGTTGGTGATACATGAGATGCCGAGGACCGGGATGTTCATGTGCGACATCGCGATGACCTCGGGGACCGTCGACATGCCAACTGCATCGGCGCCGAGCACGCGGAACGCGCGAATCTCGGCCGGCGTCTCGTACGTCGGTCCGGACAGCGCCAGATAAACGCCTTCCTTCACATCGACGCCGATCTCCTTCGCCACCTCGCGCGCGATTGCGCGCAGCGACTCGGGATACGCCTCGGTCATGTCGGGGAAGCGAACGCCGAGCCCTTCGAGATTGGGTCCGCGCAGAGGATTGATGCCCATCAGATTGATGTGATCCGAAATCAGCATCAGATCGCCGGCGACATAGGACGTGTTCACGCCGCCCGCCGCGTTGGTCACGACGAGCTGACGGATGCCGAGGCGGCCGATGACGCGCGAGAGGAACATCACCTCGTGCATCTCGTAACCTTCGTAATAGTGCACGCGGCCCTGCATCACGACGACACGGCGGCCGTTGGCCATGCCGAAGATCATGCGGCCCTGATGTCCGAGGACTGTGGAGGCCTTCGCGCCGGGGATCTCGCTGTAAGGAATCGACGTTTCGATTTCGACCGCTTCAACGACGTCACCGAGTCCGCTACCGAGGATTACGCCGATCTCCGGCTGCAGCGTCGAGCGGCTGCGGATGTAGCGAACGGCCTCATCAATCTTCTCGATCATGGCGCGGCAGTATACGGACATTTCGGGCATAAGAGCCGTATCACAGATCAACAATGCTCACGGTCGCCCTGTCTCTCTTTTTGGCCATTACTCCTGCAATTACGCGCGGTCCCGCCGGCAACATGGTGGTGTGGGAACAGGACTCGCGGATCTACGCGAACGAGGTGCTCGTCGCGCCGGAATCATCGAGCGCGCAGAGCACGCCGGATGTCGCGGCATTCGGCGATTTCTTCTTCGTGGTCTGGCGCGAAGGACTGCGCGCATACGGTCGCATCCTGTACGACGGACGACCACTCGGACCGATCACGGATCTCGGCGACGCATATCAACAGCCGTCGGTCGCGGCGGATCACGAAGGATTCGTCGTCGCGCTGCAGCAACAGCGCGGGATCAACATCCTGCACGTGTCGGAGATCGGATTCGTCACGCGCGAAGAGCCGATGAGCACGAGCTACCTCACGCCGCCGCCCGGACCTGCGGTCGCATGCAACGGCGCGAACTGCGCGACCGTATGGCTCGAGTCGATCGCGCCGAACGGATGCACGGTGCACTCGTGCAACATCGTCGCGGAAGTGCGTGCGAAGCGGCTCGACGGACAGCCGGTCGATATCGCGTCGGTGAGTCCTGGTGTGAATCGGCTGGCGATCGCGGTGAAGCCGAACGGCGACTTCGCGGTGGCGTGGAGCGACGACGCAACGACGAGCTTTGCACTGATCGAGGGCGATCGCGTCATCCGATCGGGCGCCGCGCTGTTCGGCACGCGGCCGTCGATCGATTTCGACGGCGTGTCGTTCATCGCGGCGCGCAACGCGGGCGATGACGTGATCGGCACGCGCATCGGCAGCGAGGGGGATTTCAGCGACTTCGTCATCGCGACATCGGATGCGGCCGAACGGAACGCCGATGTCGCGATGCCGTTCGTGGTCTACGAGCAGGAGGGACGCGTCATCGTGCGCGACCTGACCTCTCCGTTTCGCCGCCGCACTGAACGAATTCGTTGACACCGCTCACGTCGCTCTGTTACCAAGGCGCGACGGTTCAAAATCGAGCAGTGGAACGGAGTTGCGATGGAGCGTTTCTCGGCCCTCATCGGATTCGTCCTTATTCTGGCGATCGCTTTCCTGCTGTCCAACAACAAGAAGTCCATCCGCTGGAAGACGGTCTTCTGGGGGCTCCTGCTCCAGATCCTCACCGCGATCTGCGTGCTCAAAGGCAATGAGATCGCGACGTTCATGTCGTCGCTGGCGCTGGCGATCAGCCGAAACATGGCCGCGCTGATCTTCATCGTCGTAGCGATCGTGGTCTTCCAGATCG
Organism: Thermoanaerobaculia bacterium; assembly: GCA_035255945.1. GTDB lineage: Bacteria > Acidobacteriota > Thermoanaerobaculia > Gp7-AA8 > Gp7-AA8 > JAJPHC01. The sequence continues at coordinate 1,694 of DATEZA010000300.1, read as the reverse complement.
CGAAGAGGATGTCGGAAGGCGCGCGCAAACCGCTCTGGATCGCGTTCGGCGTCTTCTCCGCTTACCTCTTCCTCTCGTACAACCTGCTGGCATACCTCTTCGAGAATCTGAAAGAGGTCGTCAATAAGTTGATCGGTTACACGGCGGAGGGATCGAAGTTCGTGTTCGGTCCGCTCGGCGATCCGGCGAACACCAACGTCGGATTCGTCTTCGCCACGATGGTGCTGCCGACGATCATCTTCATCGCATCGATCTTCGCCATCCTTTACTACGTCGGCGTGATGCAGCTCGTGGTGCGCTTCTTCGCGAAGATGATGTCGCGCTTCATGGGTGCGTCGGGCGCGGAGTCGACGTCGGTCGCGGCGTCGATCTTCATGGGACAGACCGAGGCGCCGCTGACGATTCGTCCGTTCCTGCCCGACATGACGATGTCAGAGCTGATGACCATCATGACCGCCGGCATGGCACACATCTCGGGCGGCATCATGGCCGCGTACGTGCTCGTGGCGAAGGTCGACGTCATCCACCTGCTCACGGCCGTGATCATGACGGCGCCGGGCGCGATCATGATGGCGAAGATCATCGTGCCGGAAGTCGACACGCCGAAGACAGGCGGCGATGTGGAAGTGGTAGTGCCGAAGCAGGACGTGAACATCATCGACGCGGCCGGCCGCGGCGCGATCGAAGGTCTGCATCTTTCGCTGAATGTGGCCGGCATGCTGATCGCGTTCATCGCGCTGGTCGCGCTGGTGAACGGCATGTTCAAGTTCGGCCACACGTACGTCCCGTGGGTCCCCGAGTCGCTCGACCTGGTCCTCGGCTACATCTTCCGGCCGATCGCCTGGGCGATGGGCGTGACGTGGAAGGATTCGCTCGCCGTCGGCAACCTCCTCGGCACACGCATGGTGCTCAACGAATTCGTCGCCTTCGCCAAGCTCGGCGAAATCGTGAAAGCACATCCCATCGGCACGATCGGCGCGCTGACGAAGCGCAGCTTCGACATCACGACGTATGCGTTGTGCGGCTTCGCGAACTTCTCGTCGATCGCGATTCAGATCGGCGGCATCGGATCGCTGGCGCCGTCCCGCCGCGGAGATCTGGCCCGGCTCGGATTGCGCGCGATGATCGCGGGAACGCTGGCGAACTTTTTGACGGCGACGATTGCGGGGATGTTGTTGTAGGTGGGGGTTCGTGGGCGCGTGGGCTCGGGGGCGCGTGGTAGAGTCCGCGCGGCTTCGACTCCACGCTGGCCCGTTCTCTCTTCGGCATCGATAGCAATATGCCGAAGCTTCAAGATCTAGTCGCGTTTCAACGCGCCGTTGAACTCACAGTCACAATCTACGAAAGCACGAAGACGTTTCCGAAACAGGAAATGTATGGCCTCACTGCGCAAATTCGGCGCGCCGCGATCGGTGTGGTCAGCAACATCGCGGAAGGGCAGGGACGCATCACGTATGGCGAACGCCGGCAGTTTTTCAGCCAGGCGCACGGCTCGTTGTTCGAGGTCGAAGCGCAAGCCATCGTGGCGCAGCGGCTCGCATACCTTTCGGCCTCGGATTTCAGTCGCATCAACGAGTGGATTCAGAAGACCGGCCGCGCTTTGATCGGGTTGATCCGCTGGGTGCAGAAACTCGAGAAATCCCCGCGCCCACGGACCCACGAGCCCACCAACCCCGCTACCGCAACGCCTCAAT
>DATEZA010000299.1:0-13662 GCA_035255945.1 Thermoanaerobaculia bacterium | reverse complement strand
CGCCGCGGTCACTGTGCCTTGGTAGGTCGAGAAGCCGATGGTGAACGCGTGCTGGCCGTAGCGTTCGCGCACGAGCTGGCCGACATTGAGCTCGCCCTGGCGGCCCATCTCCGTCGCGCGCGCGTCGCCGAGGTGGGAGTTGTGCTCCCAGAGTACGGCCTTGATCTCGCGGCCGTTGCGGCCGAGGTAGGCGAGGAGCGAGTCGAGCGTCTCGGCCATGTGGCGGTCGCGCAGATTCCACGACGACACACGCCCTCCGAACATCGACCGGTAGTACTCCTCGGCGTTCTTCACCAGCCGCGCGTTCTGTTCGGCATAGAAGTGCTCGTCGGGCGGGATGTGTCCGTCGCGCTCTCGCAGCTCGGACGCGCGCCGGCGCAATTCCGTCAACTGGTTGACCACTTCGTCCTGACACGATTGGGCGATCCCGAACGCGGCGGCGTAGCCGTATGCCTGACTGTCATCGGCGAAATGATCGAAGCAGGCGTAGCGGCGCCGCGCCTGACGCGCCAGCGCCGGATCGACCTTGTCGAGATAGCGGATCACCGCTTCGATCGACGAAAAGAGCGAATAGAGATCGAGTCCGTAGAAGCCGCACTTCCGCTCGTTCTCCTGAATCGTGTCGTTGTACTCGCGCAGCCACGTCACGAACTCGAGCACGACCAGGTTGCGCCACATCCACGTCGGGAAGCGCACCTTGAAACCTGCGAGAGCTTCGGCCGGACCGGCATCCGCATCATGCAGTCCGCGCACGTAGCGATTCACGCGATACGCATCGGGCCAGTCCGCTTCGACCGCCACGACGTTGAAGCCTTTCTCCTGGATGAGCCGCTGCGTGATCTTCGCGCGCTCGGCGTAGAACTCGTGTGTGCCGTGCGACGCTTCACCGATGAGCACGAGCGACGAGTTGCCGATGCGATCGAGCAGCGCGTCGTAATCGGAGTCGCTGCCGGTCACGCGATGCAGGACATTGCGGACTCTGCTCGTGAGCACCGTCATGCAATTCGAATTTGCAAAGGACGGTCCGCTCTTTGCTCTTTCCTGAGACATGAAAAACGACGACAGCACCCAGGACAGGAAAACGCGCGCGAAGGGCGACAGAGTCATCCACACGGTCAAGGGCGCGGCGTATCACGGCGATGTTGCGGAGCGGCCGCGCGGATTGACCACCGAGCAGGCGGAGAACCGCCGCACCGGCTGGGACATCAAGGACCGGCAGGTGTTCGAGGCCGCGCGCGGCGAGCAGCAGGCGAGCGAAGCGGGCGATCCCGAGGCGACGATGCCGCGGCCCGGCCGCATGCACCGCAATCAAAAGGATGAGCTGACCGATCCACCGTATGGTAAGAGAGGGCGATGAAGCGATTCATCGTTTTACTTTTTGCGACCGCTGCATTCGCACAACGGCCTGATGGTCCGCCGCCACCGAATCGCGCCGAGCAGCCGTCTGAGCCGCCGTCGGCCTGCTCGATGGCGACGCTGCGCGGCGACTACATCTTCGCCCAGGACGGACTCGATAACGGCAAGCCGCTCGCGGCCGCCGGTCGCGAATCGTATGACGGCAACGGACACGTCAAAGGTGTGTCGACGGTCAGCGCGAACGGCACGATCGCGCGTGCGACGTACACCGCGACGTACACGATGAAGTCGGATTGCAGCGGCTCGCTGACTGTCACCGACAGCGCGAAAAAGGTGCATCACTACGACATCTTCAGCGTGCCGAGCGGTGATGAGGTGGTTTGGATTCAGACGGATGCGGGGTCGGTGTCGGCAGGGTGGCAGCGGAGACGGCCGAATCGACCGCCGATGCCGCCGAGATAGACCGCTCCGGGGCGTGGGCGCGTGGGGGCGTGGGCGCGTGGGCTGCGGGACCGCACGAGCGTCGTGCCGTGACGCACGAGTATCGCGCTGTGACGCACGAGCGTCGTGCCGTGACGCACGAGTATCGTGCCGTGACGCACGAGCGTCGTGCCGTGACACACGAGCGTGGGGCCGTGACACACGAGCGTGGGGCCGTGACGCACGAACGTTGCGCCGTGACGCACAAGCGTTGCGCCGTGACACACGAGCATCGCGCCGTGACGCACGAGCGTCGTGCCGTGACGCACGAGCATCGCGCCGTGACACACAAGCGTCGCGCCGTGACGCACGAGCATCGTGCCGTGACGCACGAGCATCGTGCCGTGACGCCCACGCGCCCACGCCCCCACGCGCCCTAAAGCTTCACGCTCCTCAACCTCAGCGCATTCGCGATCACCGTCACGCTCGACAGCGTCATCGCCGCGCTGGCGATCATCGGATTGAGGAACGCGAGTGCCGCGATCGGGATCCCGATCACGTTGTAGATGAACGCGAAGAAGAGGTTCTGCTTGATGTTCCTCATCATCGCCTCGGACAGCGTTCTGGCGCGCGCGATCCCGCGCAAGTCGCCGCGCACGAGGGTCACGCCGGCGCTCTCGATCGCGATGTCGGTGCCGCTTCCCATTGCGATGCCGACCTCGGCGCGCGACAACGCCGGCGCATCGTTCACGCCGTCGCCCGCCATCGCCACGCGTCGTCCTTCGCTCTGCAGCCGCCGCACGACGGCTTCTTTTTCCGCCGGCAGCACTTCCGCTTCGACGTGCGTGATGCCGAGCGATTTCGCGACCGCTTCCGCATTCGCGCGCGAATCGCCGGTGAGCATCACGATGTCCAGTCCGCGCAGCTCGCGCAGTGCTTCGGACGTCGAGGCTTTGATCGGATCGGCGACCTCGATCGTGCCCACCGGCTTGTAGTCGATGACGACATGAATTGCGCCGGGCTCGAGGTGCATCCCTTCGAACATGCGCGCGTTGCCGATCGCGACGTGATGACCGTCGACGATGCCGCTGACGCCGAGGCCGGGGAGAGTGCGGACGTCTTTGACGTTCGCGGCGGAATCGGGTGCGAAGCGAACGATCGCATCTGCGAGCGGATGTTCACTCGCACGTTCCAGCGATGCGACGAGACGCAGGTGCTCATCCGACAAATCAGTTGCAACGACGCGCGGCTTGCCCTCGGTCAGCGTCCCGGTTTTGTCCACCACGAGCGTGTCGACGCGCGCGAGTGTCTCCAGCGCTTCCGCGTTGCGGATCAGGATCCCCGCAGTTGCACCTTTCCCTGTTGCCACCATGACGGACATCGGCGTCGCCAGTCCGAGTGCGCACGGGCAGGCGATGATCAGCACGGCGACGGCGTTTACCAGCGCGCTCGTGAATGAGCCGAGCGCGAACCAGACGATGAATGTGATGAGCGCGGTGACGATCACCGCGGGGACGAACCACGCGGAGATCACGTCGGCGAGGCGCTGAATCGGCGCGCGGCTGCGCTGTGCATCGGCGACCATCCGCACGATCTGCGACAGCAGCGTGTCCGCGCCGACGCGCTCCGCTCGCATGATGATCGAGCCGGTCGTCAGCACGGTGCCGGCGGTCACCTTGTCGTTCGCCGATTTCTCGACCGGCATCGGCTCGCCGGTGATCATCGATTCATCGATCGAGCAATGTCCTTCGAGCACCACGCCATCGACTGCGACCCGCTCGCCGGGACGCACGCGGATGCGCATGCCTGCATGAATCGAGGCGATCGGCATGTCGTGCTCCATGCCGTTGTCCATGATCACCCGCGCATTTTTCGGTGCGAGGCCGAGGAGCGCTTTGATCGCGCCGGACGTCTTCTCGCGGGCGCGCAATTCGAGGACCTGGCCGAGGAGCACGAGTGTGGTGATCGCGGCAGCGGGCTCGAAGTAAAGATCGTGGCGGCCGAGGAGCATCGCGATCAGGCTGTAGACGTACGAGACGCCGGTGCCGAGGGCGATCAGCGTGAACATGTTCAGGTTGCGCGTGAGCAGCGAGCGCCAGCCGCGCACGAAGAACGGCGCGCCGCCCCAGAGCACGACCGGCGTCGCGAGCGTGAGTGCGAGCCAGCCAGGGATCATGAACATCAGAGGGACGGTGAGGATCGCGCTGATGACGAAGCGGCGCTGCATGTCGCGCAGCTCTTCGTTCGGTTTGTCTTCGAGTGTGACGACGCGCGGCTCGAGCGCCATCCCGCAGATGGGACACGGGCCCGGCTTGTCGGCGATCACCTCGGGGTGCATGGGGCAGGTGTATCCGCCCGCGTTCGCGGGCCCCTCACCCCTGCGCCCCTCTCCCCGCGAGCGGGGAGAGGGGGATGACGGAGACGGATCGTGTTGGCAACAGGTACTCATCGGATGTGTTTGGCAAACAGGTCGACCAGTTCGTCATACATCTGCTCGCGGCGGTCGTCGTCCGCCGAGCGGATGGCTTCGGTGGCGCAGTTCTGCAGGTGATTCTTCAGCAGCAGCTGGGCCAGCGAGCGAAGCGACTCATGAATTGCGGAGACCTGCACGAGGGTGTCGGCGCAGTAACGCTCCTCCTCGATCATCCGCGCGACACCACGGACCTGTCCTTCGATCCGCTTTAGTCTGTTGAGTGATTTTTTGCGAAGTGCGGGATCCATCGGTCGTACGAACAGCATACCCCACCCGGGTATTCGCGCGGTGACAGTCGTCACACCTCTGCTGCTGTTCGTGTCTCTTTATATGCGGCTTTACTGACATGCTGATAGACTGATAGTCGCAATCCCGTAAAGAACGAACTTCGTCCGCTAAGGGTCCAGCGAACAAAGACGCGAATAGGTGACGGTGGAGCACGTTCCGGTATGGACGTCGAAGAACTATTTCTGAGACACCTCGGTACGATCGAGAGGATCGTCGTCTACATCGGCAGATCCAACCACCTCGACTGCTCGGACATCGAGGATCTCGGCGCGCAGGTCAAGCTCGAGCTCATCGAAGGCAACTACGCCATCATCCGCAAGTTCGAAGGACGCAGCTGCTTCGCGACCTATCTCACCACCGTCATCCAGCGGATGTTCTACCAGCACCGCGTGAAGCTCTGGGGCAAATGGCGTCCCTCGGCCGAAGCGCGCCGGCTCGGCGACAAAGCGATCGCGCTGGAGCGATTGATGTTCCGCGACGGCCTGACCTTCCACGAAGCGGTCGAGACGATGACCACCGGCTGCTTCGCGACCTGCACCGTCGCCGAGCTCGAAACCATTCATTCGCGGCTTCCTGCGCGCCAGCCGCGGCCGGTGCTCGTCGCCGGTGATCTCGTTCCGGAGAATGTCGCGAACGATGAAGATACGGAAGGCCGGGCGCTGGAGCAGGAGCGGGCGCAGATCGCGCGCGCGGTGGCAGCCGTGCTCGACCGTTGTCTCACCGACGCCGACGCCGAAGATCAGATCATTTTGCGGATGCGCTTCTGGAACGCGCGCCGCGTGCCCGACATCGCTCGCGTGATGCAGCTCGACCAACGCAAAGTCTACAAACGTATCGAGAAACTCCTTGGCAGGATGCGCCATGCGCTGATCGCCGGCGGAGTCAGCCGTGCGGATGTCGACCAGATCCTCACCAGAAACGATCAGGAAATCCGGTTGAAGTCGGGGGAAAATCTCGCTTCGGGTCCCTCTCATAGAACAAGCGAGGGGGTCCGGGAGAACGGCGAGAGCCGAATTGTCCGCTGAGGACTGTTGAGGATCTGACCGCATGGAGCATTCCGGATTCCCATCCGATGAAACGCTGGCCGCATTCATCGACGGACGGCTGGATGATGTAACCCGCCGCCGCGTGATCGAGCACATGACGACGTGCGACGAGTGCTACGCCGTCTATCTCGCCGCGACAGAGATGCAATCGGTTTCTGCCGCGCCGCCGCCGCGCCGGCGCAGGATGAGCGGGACGTTTCTCGCCGCGACGCTGACGATGTCGATCGCCGCGGTGCTGATCCTCGTCCTCTTCACACCGCTGGGCCACTTCTTCACCGCCACGCCACTCGTGGCAGCCGCAGGCAAGATGCCGTACCGCACGATCGAAGGCCGGCTGAGCGGCGGATTCGCGTGGAAGCCGCTGCGCGAGATCCCGCGCGACAAGCCGGTGGACGTGCAGCACGATCCCGACAAGTGGGACTTGCTCAAAGCAGGAGTGGATGCGAAGGACAAACTGCGCGAGAAACCGACGCCCGAAAACCTGCACGCAGTCGGCGCCTCGCATCTGCTCCTCGGCAATTTCGACGAAGCGATCGCCGCGCTGAAGTCCGCCTCGGAGCAGCGTCCGCATAACGCCGATTTCGCGAACGATCTCGCCGCGGCCTACCTCGCCCGCGGCGCGTACAAGGATCGGCAGAAGGATTTCGCCGACGCATTCGAAGTGGTGACGAAGGCCTGGGCGCTGAAGAAATCGCCGGAGATCGCCTGGACGCGCGCCGTGACGCTCGAGCATCTCCACCTGCCCGATGCGCGCACCGCGTGGAACGATTACCTGGCCCTCGATCCGTCGTCGCAGTGGAGCGACGAAGCGCGCGAACATCTGCGCGCGCTCGCTGCGCCGCCCGATGCATATCAATGGAATCGCGTTCGTCCGGACGTCGAGCGGGCGGCGCGGGAGCACGATCGCAACACGCTCGAATCGATTGCGACGCAGTTTCCGCAACAGGTCTCGGCGCTCGGCGAGGAATTGCTCACACGCTGGGCCGCTCGGGTGGATGGTGGCGCGCAGCCGTTCCGCCGCACGCCCAGGTCCCTCGACGACGCTCGGGATGACGAGAGCGACCTCGATGCGGCGCGTGCGATCGGCGACGTGATGGCCTCGCGCGGATTCGGAGCGCTGCGCGCGACGATCGCCGCACCGCTCGATCGCGAATCGATCGTCGCGCTCGCGCGCGGCCGTCAGCTGAAGGACGACAAAGACTTCGGCGGCGCCGATGAAGCGCTGCGCACCGCACGGGAGCGCGCGCTGCGCGTGCACTCGCCGATCGCGCAGCTCGCATCGCTCGAGCTCGCCGCATCCGCGTTTTCGCAGAACGATTACGACACGACGAACGAACATCTCGACATCGCCGAACAGGAGTTTGCGGCGGCTTCGTGGCATTCGTCCGCTGCGGTCGTTCGTGCGCGCATTCACTGGCTGCGCGGACTCGCGCTGATCGAGCTCGGGCATCCGCACGAAGCGCTGAAGAACTACGAAGAAGCGCTCGCGCTGATGAAGCAGTGCGGACATCGCACCGCCCAGGCCAAGCTCAACGCGCTCGTCGCGCAGAGCCACGACGCCCTCGGCGATTCCGACGACGCGTGGCAGTACCGCGTCGAAGGGCTGCGCATCGCATCGCGACTGGATCCAACGTGCCTGCAGTACGTGCTCGTCGAAGCGACGGTCGCCGCTGTGATCCAGCACCGGCCGGCGCTGAGCGAGACGCTGACCAATCGCATGATCGTCGTCGCCATGAAGCAGGACGGCGGCTTTCTCGGGGACGCGCACATCTGGCGCGCGCGTGCCCTTCGCGATGCCGGGCCCGACGCGTTGCGCGAGCTGCGTGATGCGCGCGTGGCGGCGGAGCAGATTCCGGACGCCGACGCGCGCGGCCGCGCCGTCGCCAATATCGATATGGCGACCGGCGACGTGCTGGCCGCCGTCGAGCCCGAGCGCGCCATTCCGCCTCTCAGCGCTGCACTGCAATTTCTCGATGCGCGCGGCAATCACCTGCTGCGCGCCGAAGCATTCGACGCGCGTGCGCGAGCATACGAGCGCGTGGCGCGGCGCGAGCTCGCGTCCCGCGACCGCGAATCGGCGATCGAGGAGATCGAAGCGCAACGCGGCGGAATCGAAGACCTCCGCCTGCGCGCCCTCTTCGTGCGGCTGGCGCGGAAGGTCTACACCGATGCAATCGAATTGGCGGTGGCGTCGCGCGACGACGTGCGGGCATTCGATCTTGCGGAACGTTCACGCGCAACGACGGCGGGCGTGGCTCCGGCGATGAGCGTCGAACGGCTTCAACAGATCCTGCCCGCGGGCGTGGCGCTGGTCGAGTACACGGCATTGCCCCGAAAGACGGTGGCGTGGATTGTTCGCCGCGAAGGCGTGACCGCGACCATTCTTCCCACGGACAGCAAGGCGATCTCCGCCGCAACCGAACGGATGGTCGCCGCACGCACCGACCGGCGATCGTTCGACGCCGCCGCCGCTGAGCTCTACGCACGCATCGTCGCCCGTCTCCGTCCCCGGTTGCGGGACGTGCAGACGGTGGCGTTCGTGCCCGACCCGTCCTGGACGCGCGTGCCTTTCGCAGCGCTCGTCGATCCGGCGAGCGGACATCATCTGTTCGAAGACATGGAGGTGGTCACCGATGCGAGCGCCGCGCATTTCGCGCTCGCGTTGCAGAAGAGCGGCCGGGCGAGCGGATCGCAGCACATGCTCGTTTGCGCCGATCCCGATGCCGACAACGCACCGCGTCTCCTCGCAGCACGCCGCGAAGGCGATCTGATCGGCCGCACGTTCAGCGGCGCATCGATCCTCAGCGGCAGCGCAGCCACGCGCGAGGAGTTCGTGGCGAAAGCGCCGTCGGCCACGGTGATCCATTTCGGCGGACATGCGGAGAACGATGCGCATGACGCCGATTCCTCCGCGCTGCTCTTCAGCGGCGAAGGCAAGCTGTACGCCTGGGAGATCCGCAAGCTGAAGCTCGCGCGAACGCGGCTGGTCGTGCTCGCGGCATGCGACAGCAGCGCGATCAGCGATGCCTTTCTCGCCGCCGGAGCGCCGGCCACGATTGCCACAATCTGGGCCGTCGGTGATGTGCACAGCAATGCGCTGATGACGAAGCTGTATCAACAACTCCACGACGGCGATTCGCCGTCCCACGCTCTGCGCGCCGCGCAACTCGCGGTGCTGCACGATCCCGGAGCCCGGCCGGTCGACTGGGCTGGATTCGAGCTCGCCGGCCTCTGATCGCAGGTCCCGCCGCCTGTAACAACTTAAGAAGAAGTGTAGGACAAGCTCTCAGCTTGTCCCCGGGTCTTGTCTTGTCCCGAGTCTTACCCGGACAAGCTGAGAGTTTGTTTTGACAAGCTGAGAGCTTGTCCTACACCAATGGGGAAAATCATGAACAACTCCAAGGTTCGTACGTCGCCCGTCACCGAAGCATTCGTCCGCTTTCATTTCACCGGCATCTGCAGTCTGGTCACCGACTCGTCGCATTCGCCGCTGGTCGCTGTGATTCCGGACGGCCGCCAGGCTCGTTACTCGTCGACCGATCCGTCGTCGCAGATCCCGTCGCATCACGCGTTCGTGATGTTTCCGGCGGCTGCTGCGTCGGGACGTGAAGCGGACTTCATCGTGAAGAACGGTGAGCTCGGCGTCTGTCTGCTCGAGAACGAGCTGTTGTCGCTTGCGGGCGGCACGATCGAGCCGGTCGCCGCAAACGGCAGCGCGGACGAGATCATCCGCATGTCGAATGTCTGCTCGCACGCCACGATGGCGAACGAGTGCATCGCGCATCCACCGCACGAACGCGTGCTGGCGCAGGTGAATCTGCCGTCGAACGCGCTCTGGGTGCAGACGCTGAGCGAGGACGAGTACACGTTCGACCCGCCCTGCAGCTCGGTGTCCGAGCCGATGAGCGGCAAGCTCGCCGAAGTGGCGGCGCTCGATCTGCGCATCACCGATGCGAGCACGCTGATGCTGGTGTCGCATCCGTTCAGCGGCGCATCGCGCGCTGCGCTGGTGCTGTCGCTGGAAGGGACGAGTGCCGAGGCGCCGCTGGTGATCACCATCGGAAACGTGCCGCTGCCCGATCTGCAACGGTACGTCAATGAAGAGGAGGGTCATCATCATCACGACCGCGACGTGCACTTCGAGCTGTACTACACGCTGACGCCGGGCAGCGCGCCGCTGCCGCTGACGGTACCGGCGCGGCAGCTGACCAAGGTGCCGCACGCGAGCAATTGTCCGGTGGCGATCATGGATGTCGAAGGGTGAGTGGGATCTCGCTGCACGCCGGAGTGTCGCGCGGCGCCGCCGGACGGCTGCATTCGCCGGCCGTCGACGCGCGCGATCTCGCCGCCGCAGCCGCGGCGCGCGGCTTCGGCGTGCAGCGGGTGTTGATCGATTGTTCCGCTGAGCTGTTTCTGGAGGAGTTGGGTTGCGCCGTTGCGCGGTTGCGCGGTGCGGATACGTTGTTGCTCACGTTTTCGGGACATGGACGCGTCGGCGCGTGGTGCTTTGCCGATCGCGATCTCGCGCTGCGCGATGTGTGCTCGCTGTTGTCATCGCGGCGCCGAGGCACGCGTGTGGTCATCGTTTCGGATGCGTGTCATTCGGAGTCGTGGCCCGCGCTCGATGACGACGTGACGCTGATCGCGCCGGCGGAATCGCATCCGCTCGACGGGAGGGGAGCAAACACGCGCAGCCCCTTCACCGCAGCCTTGATTCGCGAATGGAGCGCGGGCGTCCCGCCCGCAGTCGTCGGGCGTCCCGCCCGGCGACGAGCTCCTGGCCGGGCGGGACGCCCGACCAGTGCGGGCGGGACGCCCGCGCTCCGTACTCGTGGCGGCGGTACAGCCGCTCGTCGCAGGCGGTGATCAGATCGAGCTCCTGGCCGGGCGGGACGCCCGCGCTCCGTACCCGTCGCGGCGGTACAGCCGCTCGTCGCAGGCGACGAGCTCCTGGCCGGGCGGGACGCCCGACCAGTGCGGGCTACACCCTCGCCCGGTGCTGCTCCGAGCCGTCGCGGCGGGCGTTCTTGTACCGGTATAGCCGCTCGTCGCAGGCGGTGATCAGATCGGCGAGTGTGTCGTTCGAGGACGACGACGTCGCCACGCCGAAGCTCATCGTGATCGGCGAGGTGCGGCTGAGACGATTCGCGATTGCGCGCGCTTCGCGGCCTTCCGTGTCAGGGAGGAGCAGCAGGAATTCGTCGCCGCCGTAGCGGCCGATGATGTCGTCGACGCGCGTGTTCGTCTTCAGCATCGCCGCGACTTCCACCAGCCGCCGGTCGCCTTCCAGATGTCCGAACTTGTCGTTGATCTGCTTGAAGTGATCGAGGTCGAACAGCACGGCGCTCAGCAATCGTCCGCGCGCGAGCATCTCCGTTGCGGCGCGGAAGAGGGCGCGGCGATTCGGGATGGCGGTCAGCTCGTCGGTGAGCGCGAGCGTCTGCAGCTCTTTGTTCTCGATGTGCAGCCGCCGCTCCATCTCCAGACGGCGCGCGGCGGTGCGCAGTTTGGCCACGATCTCCGACGAGGTGGCGCTCTTCGGGATGAAGTCATCGCACCCTTCTTCGAGGGCGCGGAGGCGCGTCTCGACTTCGTCGAACGACGTGTGGAGGATCGTGTAGAGCCGCTGCTGCGCGTCGTCCTCGCGCTGCAGCCGCCGGATCGTCTCGATGCCGTCCATCTTCGGCATGGCCAGATCGATGATCGCCACGCCGATGTCGCGGTCGCTCGACAGGATCTCCAACGCCGCCGAACCATCTTCGGCGACGGCGACATCGAATCCGGCGCGGGTCAGAACCGCCTGCAACAGTTTCAAATACGCGAGATCGTCGTCGACGACGAGCACCTTCAGGCAGGGTGCATCGGCGCGGTTTTCCCGATCCGTTTTCCTCCTCGCAAAGTGAGGATCCACGTGGCCTCCTGGGCGAACCCCATGCGAGCAAGCTAAGTGCCGTGAAGAGCCGTCGATGTGAGCCTGATCACGTTCTGCAATAACTTATCGAAGTCAGCGAGCGCGAGCGTTTCGGCGCGCACGCCGGTGTCGATTTGCGCGTCGCGCAAAGCCTGTTCGATGTCGTTGCGCGCAGCGTCTTTCCACCCGGTCAAGTTGTTGACCAGTTTCTTCCGGCGCATGCGGAACGAATGGCTGATGAAGTCGAGCAGCGTGTCGCGATCGGACGCATACGGCGGCGCGATCGGATCGAGCACCACGACCGCGCTGCGTACTTTCGGAGGCGGATAGAACGAGCGCGGATCGAGCGTCATGATCGCGCGGGCCGAGGCGAACATCGCGACATAGAGGGAGAGGTAGCCGTACGGATCGGAGCCTGGCTTCGCCACGACGCGATCCGCCACTTCCTTCTGCAGCATGAACACCGCGCGCCTGCAATGCGGATGTGCGATGACGCGGCGCAGAATCGGCGTCGCGACGTTGTACGGCAGATTGCCGACCGCACGAAACGCGCGATCGGGCAGCGTCGCATCGACCGCATCTTCGTGCCGCAGCTTCACCCGATCGCCGAAGCGGACGCGCAGCTGGCGCTCGAGGTCGGGATCGATCTCGATCGCCTCCAGCTCGTTCGGCAGCTCGACGAGTTTCTCCGTGAGCACGCCTTCGCCCGGCCCGATCTCGAGGATCAGCTCATCGGGCTGGGCGCCGATCGCCTCGACGATCTTCGCCACCGCGCCGCGGTTGCGAAGAAAGTTCTGGCCCCATTTCTTCTTCGGATGCGCCACCCGCGCATCCTACTGCGCCGGCACGTACGTCGGGTCCTGCGTGTCGTTGTCGATCACCGACCCGTACGCCGTCACCCGTCCCGTTCCGCCGATCACCTCGACCGTGATCCGCGCGTTGTACGTGTTGCCCGGATTCATCCCCGCGATCACGGAGTTGAGCTGGCGGAACTCGTTCGGCGCGAGCTCGACTTCCGTCGACGGCGTCACCTTCGAGTCGGGGAGGAACAGCGACACGCGCACCTTCGCCCCGTTGCCGGAAAGCTCCGCCAGTCCGAGGTTCGAGCGGAAGTGCTGCGACTGCTCGAGCTGCAGGACCTGCAGCGGACGCTCGCCGAGTCCGATCCCTTCCGACGGCGAAACGCCGGGGATGAACTGGCCGAACGTGCCGCCCTTCGCGTCGATGCTGTACGTGCGTGCGGTCGCCACGAGCGACGACGGCGCATCGGTCGCGATCAGCACCGCGCCGCCGCTGTTCGTCACGTTGAAGAGCGACGGCAGGATGTTGTCGAACCCGCGCACGGTGCGAGGTGCGATGTCCGTCGTCGCGCTCTTCGTCGCCGACGGATCGCCTTGCGGGACATAGGTCAGCGTCGCGTGCGCGAGCGACGCACCACCGTTGTAGATCCGCAGATCGGAGTGGAAATTCGCCGCGCCGTTATTCAGGTCGGCGATGCCGGGGACGACGTAACGCGTCGCGCTGATCTGCGCCGGAATCGCCGGCATCACTGCGAGCGGATCGGCGGTGAGGTTGTCGAGCACCGACGCGTACGCGGCGACCGCACCGGTCGGCGAATCGATCGTCACTTCGATGCGGCCGTCGTCGAGCGTCAGTCCGTTCATCGCCAGGAACGAATTGAGCTGCTGCTGTTCGCCGGGCTGCAGGCTGTACGGCACGGTTTTGAGCAGCGTGCCCGCATCGTCGTACACCAGGATGCGTCCGAGCGCGGGCGAGCCGGAGCCTTCGGTCAGTCCGAGGTTCGTGCGGAACTTCGCGGACTGGGCGACCTGCTGCAGGCTGAGCAGCGTCTGATGGGTCGTGGGCTGCGTCGGGATCGGCGCCGACGTATTGCCGATGAACTTCGAGAACGGGATCGCGGCGATGAACTGGCCGAACGTGCCGCTCGTCGTCGACGCGTACGTGCGGCTCGCGGCGAACGTCAGCAGGCTGGATGTATTCAGCGGACGGATCTCCAGCGCGCCGAAGCCGGTGTCGCTCGGATTGCCGCTCGCGCCGTAGCCGAAGAAGTCCTTCACGATGTCGTTCAGCGCGAGCGTCTGCTGCGCATCGACCGTGACGTTCGTGACCTTGCTGCTGCCGGTGCCGTCGGTGCGCGTCGGCGTGAA
>DATEZA010000298.1:0-10279 GCA_035255945.1 Thermoanaerobaculia bacterium | reverse complement strand
TGGCCGCCCTGGGAAACAGCAGCGGCGGCATGGCCGCCGCACTCCGATGCGGCAGAAGCGGCCTGCGCTGCCCGGCGCGGTCGTAGCGTCGCCGTCACTTCACCTGTATCTGGTCGCTGGTCGCGATCTCATGCTCGCTGTTGAACACCGTCTGCGCGACCTGCTGGTACTCGCGATAATCGCCCGTCCGCGGGCGCACCGCCTGACCCGGATCGGCGAGCCGGGTCACTTCGAAAATCTCGCTGAACGGTTTGAGCGACACGTGGCGGATCGAATCGCGGGAAATGTCGTGATAGCGCCGGTACAGCGTCACGAGCTGGGGCACGGTGAGATTCGTATCGGTCTTATTCGATAGAGCGTGTGCGGCATTGATGAGCTTGAGCATGTCCGCCGCATTACGGTTCGCAATCCGGTCGCGTACGGCATTGATGACTTGTTGCTGTCGCAGCTCGCGCGCGAAATTGTCGCCCTCCGGTCCGAGCACGTAGCGATAGCGCGTGTACGCAAGTGCGCGATGACCGTCGAAGTGCTGCGGGCCGCGCGGAAAGCCGTCCTGGAACAGGTAATCGTAAAAGCCGCGCTCGACAAAGACATCGATGCCGCCGAGGTCGTCGATCAGTTTTTCGAAGGCGGCAAAATCGATGCGGATGAAGGCGTGGATCGGCTGATTGAGGATCTTGGAGACCGTGTCGCACAGCAGGCCCGGACCCTTTCCCGGATAGCCGCCGTCATTGCCGATCGCATGCGCCGCATTGATGCGATGCGCTCCGTGCGTGCCGATCCGAACCCATAAGTCGCGCGGGATGGAGATCACCGCGGCCTGCTTCGTCGACGGCTTCAGACTTACGAACAGGATCGAATCGGCGAGGTCCTTGCCGCCGCCCGGATGCGAATCGCCGCCCACGCCGACCAGCAGAATGTTGATGCGGTCCTGCTTCAGTCCGGCGTCGAAATGATTCGGCACGCGACTATGCGCGGGCGAATACGCGTAATAGAGCGCGATCGCGGCGAGCGCCACGAGAATCCCGAAGACGCTGAACAGCACCCATTCCAGCACGTGCTGGGAACGGGTCGCTTTCGGTTCGACGCCCGGGGGACGGACGTATGGTTCCGAGCCATCGGGATTCAATCGGCGGTAGCGCGTATATCGCGGCATCTGTTTTGAAGTCCCCCGCTTTGCATGAAACGTACACTCCCACTCGCTGCAGGAATGCTGTTGCTCGCGTTCGCCGCGTACGCCGGCGAATGGACGAACGTCACGCCGGGCGTCGATTACCAGGAATTCATCGGTGAGGGCGCCGATATTCACGTCACGAGGATCGATTTGAGCAACGACTCATTACAAGTCGTGGTCTCGCGCGAAAGCGAGCGCGGCCTCAAGGTCAGCGATTTCGCGAAAAAAAACAAAGCGATCGTGGCGATGAACGGCGATTATTTCGACGACAAGATGGTGCCGGTCGGATTGACCATCAGTCCGTGCGGTCCGTGGGCCGGCTCGCGCGACACGAGTCGCGAAGGGGTCCTGGCCATCGGCGAGCACAAGGCTTCGATCCGGCGCCAGGCGGAAGTCATGGACCCGCCCGAAACGTGGGTGGCGGAAGCAATTTCGGGATGGCCGGCATTGATCATCAATTGTGAGGTCGTCACGCCTTTACCCGGCAGCAAGGCCTTTACGGGCTCGCCCCATCCGCGAACGGCGGTCGGACTATCGCAGGATCATCAGACGCTCTATTTCGTCGTGGCCGAGGGGCGGCGGACCGGGGTGCCGGGACTGACATTGCCCCAGCTCGCGACGTTCATGCATGACGAGCTGAACGCCTGCGCCGCAATGAATCTCGACGGCGGCGGATCGGCGGCCTTATGGGTCGGCGATCACATCGTCAATCGATTGAGCGATGGCGTGGAGCGTAATGTCGGAAATCACATCGCGATCATCCATCGCAGCGATTTCGCGGCATGCGAGCCCGTTCTGGAATCGCCCTTGCACAATCGCGCGGCGGAGAGACAGTAACGCTTCAGCTGCAAGGCATCAACTCTCCCAGCCACATAAAGGAAGGGTTGCGCGATGAGGTCGGGAAAGCTTCTTTCCGCTCTGCTGCTGCTAACACTCGCGGTACCGATTCTTGCGCAGAGCGAACACGATCAGCAGGTCCAAACCGGTCACCAATACATTCAATCAGGACGTTATTACGAGGCATCGCAGATCGCGACGCGTCTGCTCGCCATCGACCCGAACGATTCCGATGCCATTGCCCTCCGCGATCAGGCCTCGGCGGGCCTTCGGCAGGTGGCGAATCAGCGCGTAGCGGATGCGGAAAAGAGCGGCGATCAGCTCGCGCTCGCCAATGCGTACTTCGACGCCGGCCGATTCGATGCGGCGCTCGATCTGTACTCGAAATTGCCCGCATCGCAGCGCGATCGCGACGTGCGTCTGCGCGAAGCGCGCGCCATGGCGTGGTCCGGGCGGTTCGATCCGGCGGAGCGCGCGTATTCGGAGTTAATCAAGGAGCAATCGACGCCCGATCTGCAGCTCGAATACGGGCGCTTGCTGACGTGGATGGGGGCGAGCAAGCCGGCGGTTGCGCACTTGCGCACGCTCGATCAGCAGGTGGGGAGCGAGGACACGGCGATTGCGCTGGCGAACGCCGAGGCCGCTTCCGGAAATCGCGAAGAGGCGATCCGGCTGCTGAGCGATTTCACGTCGAAGCATGGCGATGCCGTACAGGCGCAGGCGCTCCTGCGCGACATGCGCGCGTCGCCCGAATTGCGCATCGAGCACGTCAATCATCTGATCGAGCGCGAGCCGTACAACCTCGCGCTGCGTCAGGAGCGCGCCCGAATGAACCTCGATCGCGGTCATTACAACGAAGCGATCAACGACGTGCAATTCGTCCGCGAGCACAGTAAGAAAAAAATCGATGGACTCGACCCAATCGGGAAAGAGGCGAAGACCCAACGCAAGGCGGAGCTGGACAAGCTCACGCCGCGGCTCGCCTCATTGAAGGCGGCGAACCCGCAGAATCCGGATGAAGTGCTGTCGCTGGCGAAGGCGTTCGTCGGCCTGGCCGATTACGACAATGCCATCGCCCTCTATCAGCAATATTTGCAAGCGCGGCCCAATGACACCGAGGCGCGGATTCAGTACGCGCGGGTGTTGAGCTGGGACCGGCGGTACAGCGATGCGGAGCGGCAGTACGAACAGTTGATCGAGCAGAATCCCGACCGGGCCGATCTGAAGCTCGAATATGCGCAGAACCTGTCGTATGACGCGCAGTTCGCGCCGGCGATTCACATGTTCAGCTCGCTCACCGATCTGTCCGACAATCCGCGCAAGGAGCTGTACCCGGACGTGCCGCAGCGCGCGTACTTCAACATGGGGCAGATCTATCGCTGGTACGGCTGGACCGACCACGACGTGCTCGATCAGAACCATGCGCTGTCGCTCGACAACAATTATCTCGACGCGCAGAAGGAGCTCGATCTGGCGCGGCATACCCGGCCGACGTCGACGCTCGACGCGCGGTACACGTACGCCACCGATTCGAACGACTTCACGATGAAGCGTCTCGACGCCGACGCGGCGAAGTGGACTTCGCGCAGAACGGCATTCGATGTCGGCGTGGGACGCCACGAATTCGAGCACTTCGGCGACGACGTGTATGCGAATGCGATCAGCGGCGGCGGGCTGTATCGCATGAACGACAACACGCTGTTCCGGGGCCGGGTCGGCGCGAATTTCTACGATGAAGGCTTCGGCACGCGGCCGTTCTGGGGCGTCGGCGCGGAGTGGCTCCCGAATCTGCAGACCCGCGCGGCGATCGACTACAACCATTACGACCTGGTGTACGACGTGTTCACCCTGCAGTCGCTGCCGATGTCGATCAACGACGTGCGCGGGCATTACGACTACAACACCGGCGGTCTCCTCGGCTATCTCGCCGACGCCTCATACGGCCGCATTTCGGACTCCAACACGCGCATGGCGGCGCACGGCCTGGTGAGCTTCCGCATTCTCAAGGCGCCGTTCGTCGCATTGAAAGCGGACGGGCGCTGGCTGTCTTATGACTTCCGCAGCGGCCGGTACTGGTCGCCCGACAATTACCGTTCGCTCGCCGGCGTCGCCCAGGTGGGCATGAACATGCGCGACCGCTTCATCTGGAGCGCGGAGGTGAAGTACGGCAAGGCGTGGGAGAGCGGTTTCAGCTCCGACCTGCGCTCGTATGACCTCAGCGCGACGGTTCCGATCAACGATGCGATCGATGCGGTCGGCAATTTCGGCTACGGCAAGAGCGGGCGGCTCGATTTTCTCTTCAACAACGGCAACGACTTCACGAATTACTGGCAGCGGCACTTCTACGTCGGCATACGGCTCAAGCGATTGTTCGCCCGTGACGACCAGCGGAGCCGCAATCCCTATTACTTCGATAACGGTTCCCTGACCGGCTCGCCTGTGCTGCCGGAGGTCCACTGATGGCCACCATAAGAAAACCGATGAACCCGAAGCTGCAATTGCTGCTGTCGATTGCAGTGATCGCGGGTGTAGTGCTCCTCACATTCTTTCTCTTCCGTTATCCGCAGAAACTCGGTCCGGTCTTCATTGCCGCCCTGGTCATCACGCTCGCCAGCTTCCTGCTGCTGCTGATCCTGCGGCATTTCCTGGTGATCTGGTTCAGCTACCTGCATCAGCGCGAGCTGGCGTCGGGCGAGGCGTATGAGAATTACCCGTTCGTCTCGGTGATCGTCCCCGCCTACAACGAGGGGGAGGTGATCCAGTCGTCGCTCTCATCGCTGCTCGAGCTGCGCTATCCGTACTACGAGATCATCGCCGTGGACGACGGCTCGACCGACGGCACCTTCGAAAAAATGAAGGAATTCGAGGGAAATCATTACGGCGTGCGGGTGTCGGTCTATCGCAAGGAGAACTCCGGCAAGGCGGACACGCTCAATTACGGCATCCGCCGCTCGAAGGCACCGATCGTGGTCTGCATGGACAGCGATTCGCGCCTCACCGCGGACGCGCTCCGTTACGCGATGTTCCATTTCCGCGATCCGCATGTGGGCGCGGTCGCCGGCAACGTGAAGGTCATCAATCGCCACAACATCTGGACGAAATTGCAGGCGCTCGAATACATCGAGGGCCTGAACATCGTCCGCAATGCTCAGGCGTTTTTCCGCTCCGTGAACGTCATTCCGGGCCCGATCGGGATTTTCCGCCGCAAGGCGATCGAAGCGACCGGCGGATACGACAGCGACACGTTTGCCGAGGATTTCGACATGACCGTCAAGATCCTCGCGGACGGGTGGAAGATCAATTACGAGCCGAAGGCGATCGCGTACACCGAGGCGCCGGAGGAGCTGCTCGACATCATCCAGCAGCGCTATCGGTGGTCGCGCGGAATTCTGCAGGCATTGCGCAAACAGCGGCACCTGCTGACCCGCAGCAGCGGCGCGATCACCACGCCGCTGTCGCTCTGGTACATGATTTTCGAAGGACTGGTGTGGCCGGCGATGAACATCTTCGCCAACCTGTTCTTCGTGTGGATCGCGCTCTTGTACGGCATGACCAAGCTGCTCGTGCTGTGGTGGCTCTTATTGACTGTGCTCGATCTGTTGATCGCAGTGCACGCCACGCTGATGGAAAAGGAGTCGCTCCGACTCGTGCCGTATGCGGTGCTGTACCGCTTTTTCTACATTCTGATCATCGATGTCACGAAACTCTTTGCCACGCTCGAGGAGCTGTTCGGACTCGATATGTCGTGGGGGAAATTGGCCAGAAGGGGCCGGATTTAGGGGATGGCCCCTCACCCGGCAAGCTCTTCAGTGTGGCGCCGGCGACCTCGCCGGCGGATCGCCGCCGGGTCGGCGGCGCCACACCGAAGAGCTTGGGGAAAGGATGCCCGAAGGGCGGATGAGGGGACTCGAACTAAGGGGACAAAACCATGCATCTCGACTGGGTGAACATTCTTGCAACCGTGATTTTCGTTTCCATCGTCGTCACGCTGATTCTCGCCGTCGCGTCGTATTTCGCATACAAGGTCCGCGAAGCGCGGCGTCCGAAGAGCGCGTCGGAATTGCGTCAGGACGGGCAGGGGAAGGCGTTCTTTGAGCAGTACAAGCCCGAATCGGCGGACGCGGGTGAGTGAGGCGGCACAAACACCTCGCGGTTTATGGACTGGTCGTCGCGCTCGTCGTCATTGTCGGTGCGCTGGCGATCTGGTCATTCATTGAGCGGCAATCGCTCGTCGTCGTCACCGAGCCGCTGCCGAAGGTCACGATCGTCACGACGGATCCGCGCTCGCGCATTGCGGCGGCGTGGGTCCGCCTGCTGACGAAGGCGCAATTCACGCCGACGGTCATTACGCCGGACAAAATCGAATCGGCCGAGGGCGTGATCGTATTGTGCGATGCGATCAAGACGAAGCGAGCACGTCCTGTCGTCTACATTGGCAATGCGCTTCCCTCCGATGCCGGCACGTGTGATGACGCGATGGAATTGTCCGAGGGTGTGTCGCCGCTGCTCGCGCGGCTGCTGCCCGGACTCGAATTCGCGTCGATGCGCACGCCGGTCGCGTTGTTGCGCGAGACGCCGCGGATGGTCATCGATGCGCGCTGGAAGACGAACGCCCGCGCCGCGGTGATGCATTGTGAGGATGCGGGCGTGCGCAGCGTCTGGTTCGGTTTCGATCCCGATGCGCTCACCACTCCCGATGACGGCCGGTTGCTGCTGTTGCTGCGCACGGCGTTTCGCTGGGTGGCGGGACAGCCGGTATCGGACGGTGCGGTCGGTCCGCTGACGGCCGAGGGGCGAAGGAGGGCGCGCCAGGAACGGTTTGCGTTCAGCGTCGATCGCCTCGACGACCGCCACCTCTTCTCCATCCGCATGACCAATCGCGGTACGTTGCCGATCGCGAATCCGACTGTGAAGATCTGGCTGCCGCCGGAGGTGCGCGAGGTGAAGCTGGCGGGCGATCTGATCATGCGGCGGGGCGCGAAGTTGCACGGCGAGCCGGACGATGCTTCATGCCTGATCTCGCTTCCCTCCCTCGGACGGAACGAAGATCGCATCATGAAATTGAGAGTGATAGAGGGGAGAAGAGTGATAGAGCAGAGAAGAGTGATAGAGGGAAAAAGTGATAGAGGGAAAAAAGTCTCACTCTTTCCCTCTATCACTCCTTCCCTCTATCACTCTCTGAAGGTGACGCATGCAGCAAGCCTGGCATCTCGATGACAACGAGCGGATGATCCGGCAGCAGATCGTCGCGCGCGGGATTACCGACCAGCGCGTGCTCGACGCGTTCCGCTCCGTTCCTCGCGAGCTCTTCGTTCCGCAGCAACACCGCGCATCGGCGTATGACGACACGCCGCTGCCGCTCGATCGCGGGCAGACGATCTCGCAGCCGTTCATCGTCGCGATGATGACCGAGCTGCTGCAGCTGCGTGGACACGAAGTGGTGTTGGAGATCGGAAGCGGATCGGGTTACCA
Organism: Thermoanaerobaculia bacterium; assembly: GCA_035255945.1. Lineage (GTDB taxonomy): Bacteria > Acidobacteriota > Thermoanaerobaculia > Gp7-AA8 > Gp7-AA8 > JAJPHC01. Next base: position 2,796 of record DATEZA010000298.1, on the reverse strand, counting down.
GACCGCGATCCTGGCGCGGCTCGTGCGCCACGTGTACAGCGCGGAGCTCGAGGCGGATCTCGCGCGGACGGTTGCCGACCGGCTCACGCAGCTCGGCATCGACAACGTCACGCTCGCGACGGGCAACGGCGTGGAGATCTTCCGCGAGCGCGGTCCGTTCGATGCAATTTTGTCCGCGGCCGCGCCGGTCACCCTTCCGGAAGAATTGATCGACCAGCTTGCGGATGGCGGGAGGTGCATCATTCCGGTCGGCCAGCGCGAGTCGCAGAACTTGTGGCTTATCGAGCGGAAGAACGGACGCGTGGTGCGGACGGCGCTCGATGCGGTGCGGTTCGTGCCATTACGGACGTAGACGCGCGGGCGGAAATGCTCGTACTACATTCGTGCTCTCCTCACTGCTGCTCCTCATCGCACTCTGCAGCCCCGCGGAGTTGTTCCACGCGACGACTCCGCTGGTCACTGGCGCCGACGATCAGTACGTGTTCGTCACGGGATTCGACGGCGTGCTCTGGCGCATCGATCGCGCATCGGGCGGGAACGTGCCGATCGCGTTCGAGCCGGTGCCGATCGGCGAGCTGAGCTCCGACGGCACGACGGTCTGGCTCGTCACGCAGGGCCAGATTCGCGCGGTGCCGGTGAACGGCGGCGCGAGCCGCTTCGTGGCGAACGGGACGCGGCCGCGGTCCGATGGTCAATATGTTTACTGGATCGCGGATGGGCGGGTGCAGCGGATGCGCATCGACGGAGGCGCGATCGAGGATGTCGCGGCGGGCTCGTGGTCGGATCTCGCGTTGACGTCCGATGCGGTGTATCTGCTCGGCAACGGCGAGGTGGCACGCGCCGCGAAAACCGGCGGCGAGCTCACGCCGCTGCTCTTCGCATCGCCCGATCTGCGCTCGTTCGTGCGCAATGCCGACGGCACGATCGGCGCCGTGACCGTGCGCGACACCGGGCGGAGCACGGTCATCGAGCTCGTGCAATTCGATCCGCTGCGCACGACGACGAAGACGGTGAATCGCTCGCTGCGTCTGGCGACGGCGGGCGCAATCATCACGGCGGATCAACGCACGTTCGTGGTCGTCGGCGGCCAGTCGGGTGCGTTCTCGGTATTCGGCGAACTGATCGGCGAGTATGCGGACGGCTCGGAGTGGCATTCGGAGACCGGACTGGTGTCGTTGATTGCCGCGGGCGATGACGGGATCTACGTGCTGAAGCGCGGCGGCGACATGGTGATCGAGCGGCTCTGCGCGCCGGCCGTGCGGCGGCGGCGTTTCTAGCGATCCGGACCGAAGTAGTGGCAGCGCGACGTGCACGTCTCTTCGATCGTCACGCGATGCAGGATCGCAATCTGCGGCGCGAGGCGATTCCAGAGCCACACGGCAACCATTTCCGAAGTCGGGTTGTCGAGGCCTGCGATTTCATTGAGGCAGTAGTGGTCGAGCTCGTGAATGATCGGATCGACCGATTTCTTGAGATCGGCGAAGTCGATCAGCCAGCCGGTTTTCGGGTCGACTTCGCCGCGCACGGCGACCTCTCCGCGGAACGAATGGCCGTGCATGCGGCGGCACTTGTGGCCGTCCGGCACGTTCGGCAGCCAATGCGCCGCCTCGAATCGAAAGTCCTTCACCAGTTCCACGAAATGTGATTGCATCGGCGTCGCACAACGCAGTGGGCAGCTCTTTTGCTCCCGTCGATGAAAGTATGAGCGCAGCACCGATGAATGACGACTACCGATCGCTGGGAACGATTTTCAAAGATCTCAGCGCCGACATTTCCACGCTGTTCCGCAGTGAGATCGCACTCCTCAAGATCGAGATCAAAGACACCGTCACGAAGCTCGGCGGCGGCACCGCGATGTTCGCCGGTGCGGTCTTTCTCGGCCTGTTCGGTCTCGCCTTCCTCTTCGTCACGATCGTCCTCGGACTGGTCGCGCTCGGCGTGGCGGCGTGGCTCTCGACGCTCATCGTGACGGTGGTGCTGTTCGCCGCCGCCGCGGTGCTGGCGATCATGGGGAAGAAGAAGTTCGCCGCGGTGGAGTTCGTGCCGAACGAATCGATCCAGCAGATCAAGAGCGATGTCGAGTCGATCAAATCGGACATCGCCCGCATCAGGAGCCGTTAATGCCGGACATCCAGGAAGAGAAGGCCAGCGTCGAGCAGGCGATCGAGCGCGCGCGCGACGGTATCAGCGTGCGCATCGACGAGCTCGATCAGCGCATCCGCACGCAGTACGACCTCAAGCAGTTCGCCGCCGAGCATGCGACGCAGATCGTCGCCGGCGGCGCGGTGCTCGGCCTGCTCATCGGCTTCGGCTTCCCGAAACCGCTGCGCCGCCTGATCCAGATCGGCGTGCCGCTCGGCCTCGTCGCGTGGAAAGTGAAACAGACGATGGCGGTTGACGGCGACGCTATTCTTCCTTCGTGAAGAAACTGATTCCGCTGCTGCTCCTGCTCGCCGCGTGCGCGACTGCACCCGCGCCTGCTCCGCAAGATCCGGCTGACATCGACATCCGCGCGACGGTGATCGCCGAGTACAACGTGATCTCCGGTCCCGCCGGACGCCGCGATTGGGATCGCTTCAAGGAGCTCTTCGCGCCGAACGCGAAGATCGACGGCCTCACGCCGGACGAGTACGTCGCGAAGTACAAGCCGGACCTGAACGAGCGCGCGCTGTTTCAGCGTCCGTCGTCGATGAAGGTCGAGCGGAACGGCGAGACGGCGCGGGTGATCGTGAACGACGAGTCGCGGCATGCATCGAACGAGGAGCAGCCGTACGCGACGGGACACGCGACATTCGA
>DATEZA010000297.1:0-2941 GCA_035255945.1 Thermoanaerobaculia bacterium | reverse complement strand
TTGACCTCCGGCGGCAGCTTCATCGCCGGATGGCCCCAGTAGCCGTTCGCGAAGATGCCGAGCTGGCCGCTGGCCACGAGGCCTTTGATCTTGTCCTGCACGGATTTCATCTGCGCCTTGGAGTTGCCCTGCCAGTCGGACACGCTCTCCGCGATCTGCGACGCCTTCGCCGGATCGGCCTTCAGCACCTGCGTGACATCGACCCAGTCGAGCGCCGAGAGCTGGTAGAAGTGGACGATGTGATCGTGCAGCGCGTGCGCGATCATGATGATGTTGCGGATGTACTGCGCGTTCATCGGGATCTCCATCCCGAGCGCGTCTTCGACGCTGCGCACCGAGGTCATGGCGTGCACGGTGGTGCAGACGCCGCAGAAGCGCTGGGTGAAGAGCCATGCTTCGCGCGGGTCGCGGCCGATGAGCATCGATTCGATACCGCGCCACATGGTCGCCGAGGCCCAGGCTTTCTGGACTGAGCCGCGGTCGATTTCGATGTCGATACGAAGATGTCCTTCGATGCGGGTGATGGGATCGATCGTGATTCTCTGCGACATAGTCAGTCCTTTTTCAGTTGGTGGTGGAGCGCGGACGTCTCGTCCGCAGTGAGCGAGCGTCCCGCTCGGTCACCGAGTGAGTCATCGGGCGAGAGTTGATCGGGCAGGATGGCGTAGCGGGTGGCGGCGTAGATGAAGAGCGCGATGGCGAGGGAGATGTAGCCGAGGCACATCAGCAGCTCGGTGACGGTGGGGAAGTACATCGAGTTGCCGCCGGCGCGGAATGCGAACGTGGTAGGCGAAAAGCGATAGAGCAAGCCGCCGAGCGCGGTCAGAATCGATGTGACAAAGATGACGCGCGGCGTGCGGCGCAGGCGCTCATTCAACAGGATGATCGCCGGCACGAGGAGCAGCAGGTTCTCAGCGTAGAAGAACGCGCTGTACCTGGTCGCCTCGAACGAGAGGCCGATCGCGCCGCGAATGCCGAGGTCGACGTAGCGCAGCACGATGAAGGCGAGCGAGACCCACGACATGTACTTCGCAATCGCGCTGAGGACCGGCACATCGATCGGACGGCGCCAGGCGAGACACGACACCATCAGGATCACGATCAGCGACGCGAAGCCGCAGACGATCGCCTGCATCAGGTAGAAGAACGGCAGCATCTGCGTCTGCCAGAGCGCGTGCACTTTCGGTCCGCCGATGACCATCAGCGTGCCGAGCGACGACTGATGCATCGCCGGCAGCACGAACGCCGCGGCGACCATGAACGGATAGACGGGCTTGATGCGTGCGAACCACTTCGCGGGGATGAAGGCCGGCAGGTTCTCGTACAGCAGGAAGATCGCGGCGTACGCCGTCATGCAGACCGCGACTTCGAGCAGCGCCGAGTGCGGGTTCCAGCGCCAGATGAAGAGGATGTTGTAGAAGTTCCACGGACGGCCTACGTCGAAGCCGAGCGCGAACATGCCGGTGGCGTAGAAGAGGATGCTCGACACGAGCGCGGTCCTCATCACGGAGTGCAGCTGCTGCTGATCGAAGAGCCAGACGACGATGCCCATCGCCAGCGCGGACGAGCCGAGCGCGGTGAGGGTCATGACGTTGAAGGTTTTCCAGACGCCCCACGCGAAGTCGTCGTTCATGCCGGTGAACGCGAGTCCGCCGATGAGGCGCTTCGCGGAGAGCAGAACGCCGATGACCGCGAGGCTGGAGAAGAAGATGAACGGCGCGGTCAGCAGCGGCCGTTTGATGGGAGTGTCGTACTGCCAGGTCGAAAGGCTGCTCATAGCTGTGCCGGCCGGCCGCTCTTCGCCTCTTCGTGCCGGGCCTCCTCCTCATGTGCCTTGAAACGGCGCCGCATCAGGAACGCGACGCCGGCGTAGACGATGGCGGGGATCGCCATTCCCTTGTAGACGACCTCGTGGACCTTGCTGCCGTAGTGCGCGCGCGACTCGTCGCCGGCTTCCGGCAGTCCGATCTTCGAGAACGACACGTGCGAGAGGTAGAGCACCTGCGTGCCGCCGAGATCGAGCTCGCCGTAAACCCGATCCTGGTAGTACTTGCCCGGATTCTTCCGGATCCGTTCATGCGCTTCGGCCAGCAGCTGCTGCCGCGTGCCGAAGGTGACGGCGCCGGTGGGACAGACTTCCGTACATGCGGGCTGCAATCCATCCGCAAGGCGGTGTCTGCACAGCTCGCACTTCACGATGCGCGGATTGAACTTCGCCCACTCGAAACGCGGGACATCGAACGGACAGCTGATCTCGCAGTAACGGCAGCCGATGCACTGGTTGCCTTCCCACGAGACGATGCCGAACTTCGTCTTCTGCAGCGCGCCGAACGGACAGCCGGAGACGCACGCCGGATCGACGCACTGCATGCACTGGCGTTTGACGAACGACGCTTCCCTGCCGTCGGCCGATTTGTAGACCTTGATGATGTTCTTGGTCTGGGCGCTCAGATCGGTGGGCATCTGCCAGATGCCGCCGGAGAGCGCCGTCTCGGGCTGCAGGTTGTTCGCGTGCGTGCATGCGGCGACGCATGCTTTGCAGCCGATGCAGACGGTGGCGTCATACAGCAATCCGAGCGCGTCCGCGGGGGCCGCGGCCTCCGCCGCCGCATTCGCCGTGCCGGCAGCGGCCGCGCAGACGACCGCGGTTTTGAGCAGATCGCGTCGAGAGAGCGTCACGGCTGCACCTCGTCATCGCCCGGGACCGACTCGTCGCCTTCCTTCGACGAAAACTTTTTCGAGGCGACGTAGCCGGCGCCGAGGAGCACGCCGCCGATCAGGCCGGCGGTGCCGGTCGCGGTGGCCTGCAATACGCCGCGCGAGGTCTCGACCGGCGGATAGAGCGCGGTCGGAACCGCGTCGTTGATCGGCGCGAGCGAGAAGAGCGGCAGCGTGTAGCCGACCGATTTTTCGGTGCAGCCGAAGCACGGATGTCCGATGC
>DATEZA010000296.1:0-12307 GCA_035255945.1 Thermoanaerobaculia bacterium | reverse complement strand
AAGTGCCTCTCGATGCGCTCCACTCCTCCGCCCGCCTCGGCAATTGCACTGATGGCGCGTCCGAAGATCTGCTCTGGTACCTCGATCGAATCAGCCACGTCGATGCACGGCTCGACGGCCATTACGACCGCCGCAATCGCGGCGCCGGCAGCGTCGTCTACATCATGGATACCGGGGTCGACGCGGAGCACACCGAGTTCATCGGCACGAATGGCAGCCGCGTGATCGCCGGCTTCGACGCGACGACTTCCGTGCACCTCGGCAATTCGAACTGCCGCAGCGGCAACAAAGCGCTGTCGCCCTGCTACAACGACTACAGCGAGCTCGTCGCGGCATCGCATGGAACGAGCGTCGCGTCGATCGTAGCCGGCCGCAACATCGGCGTCGCGCCTGATGCGGACATCGTCAGCATCCGGGTGATGAACGAGCACGGCCTCGCCACCACGCGCACGTACCTCGACGGACTGAACGCCATCATTCAGCACGCGTGGACGCCCGGCTCGCCGTCGTTCCACACGGCCGTCGTGAACATCAGCGGCTGGGTGCTGGAGAAGCTCTCCCCCGACCAGCGCGAGCCGGTCGTGCCGTACTCCGACATCGAGAAGAAGATGCGCGAGATGATCGACGGTGTCGACGCGAACGGCTCGCCCGATCCGAACGGCAAGCACTTCCTCTTCGTCGTCGCCGGCAACAACGTCGACGGCGGCTGCGGCCGCAGCGGTGTGGTCGATCGTTTTCCCGCCATTCTCGGGCACGACATCCAGGGGATCATCACCGTCGGCGGCATGACCTCGCAGAACGAGCCGTGGATCGGCTCGTGCCGCGGCGGCATCGAAGTGATGGCGCCGGCGCAGCAGATCTTCAGCGCGACGATCACCGCGCCCGATCACTACCGCGGCCGCAAGCCGAACCTGCGCTCCGGCACGTCGTTCGCGACGCCGATCATCTCCGGCATTGCGGCGCGCATGCTCGCCGAGCGTCCCGATCTTTCGCCGCAGCAACTCGAGATGTGGATCACGTCGACGCCGTCGCGGACGAACACGGTCGATCCGCTGAATGCGAACGGCAAGGTCGCGGTGATCCGCACGCTGCCGGCGTCGAACGTCGCCACGTCGCAAGCGCGCCTCGCGCCGTAATGCTCGCCGCGCTCCTCTTCGCCACATCGACGCTCTGCCACGCGACGCCGGTCAAAGTCACGGAGCGTGTGACCGATCGCGTGCTCGACGGCTGCGGCGGATCGAATACGGAGAACCTGCTCTGGCACCTCGATCGCGCGGATGCGATCGGTGGCGCGCTGAACGGCTCCGCAACGCGTACGGCGACCGGCAAGGGGGCGGTGGTCTACGTCTGCGATACCGGCGTGATGGCCGCGCACGATGAGCTCGCGCGCGACGGCGGCGGCAGTGCGGTGATCGCCGGCATCGACATGCTCGATCCGTTCTGCAGCGCGACGAAGAACGAGGCGATCGAGCCGTGCTGGTCGACGGACGGATCGCTCGAGATCTTCTCGCACGGCACCGCCGTCGGCTCGGTAATCGCGGGGAAAACGATCGGCATCGCGCCCGACGCGAAGATCGTCGCGGTGCGCATCTTCGGCAATGAAGCGCTCTGGATCAAAGCGATGAAGGCGGTGATCAAACACGCGTACTCCGCCGATGCGCCGCCGTTTCAAACCGCGATCGTCAACATCAGCGGCGGCGTTGCGTTGTCGCCGCAGCCGCAGTTCGAGGCGTTGATGCGGACGATGATCGGCGGCGTCGATCCGGACGGCAATCCCGATCCGAACGGCAAGCGATTTCTGTTCGTCGTCGCCGCGGGCAACGCGACGCCGTTTCAGAACGGTAAGCCGATCCAGTGCGCCGCCGATTACAGCGTGATCATCTCCCCCGGCTACCTCGGGCGCGACATCGACGGACTGGTGACGGTCGGCGGCATCGACCGCATGAACGGCCTCTGGTCAGGCTCCTGCTTCGGCTACGCCGTCGATGTCCTCGCGCCGGCGGAGGAGATGTTCGTCGCATCGATCAGCGCGCCGAACCGCTATCGATACCTTCCCGCCGATCAGATCAGCGGCACGTCGTACGCGACGCCGTACGTCTCCGGCATGGCCGCACGCCTGCTCGAAAAAGATCCAACGCTCACGCCGCCGCAGCTCGAGCAGCTGCTGAAGGCGTCCCCCTCGATCGTGCTCGGATTGCCGGTCCCGGTCGACGCGCCGCCCTCGCCACCTCGCCGCAGGAGCGCGGGCGTCCCGCCCGCAGTCGTCGAGCGTCTCGCTCGGCGACCGTAAAGTGCGATCGGGCGAGACGCCCGACCGCTGCGGGCGAGACGCCCGCGCTCCGAGAGACGCGCTAAAATCCGCCACGTCCCGCGCGGGCGGATGTGTGATGCGCGGAGCGGGACCTTCAGATCAATGACGACAACTTACGACTCCTCTGCCATCGAAGTCCTGACCGGACTGGAGCCGGTGCGCAAGCGCCCCGGCATGTACACCCTCACCGAGCGCCCGAACCATCTGGCGCAGGAAGTGATCGACAACTCCGCCGACGAAGCGATCGCCGGCTACTGCGACGAGATCACCGTCACGCTGCACGACGACAACTCGGTCTCCGTCGCCGACAACGGCCGCGGCATGCCGGTCGACAAACATGCGAAGGAAGGCGTGAGCGGCGTCGAGGTCATCCTCACCCGCCTCCATGCCGGCGCGAAGTTCAGCGACAAGAGCTATCGCTACTCCGGCGGTCTGCACGGCGTCGGCGTCTCGGTCGTCAACGCACTCTCGAAGAAGTTGCAGGTGTGGGTGCGCCGCGACGGCAACGAGTACTCGATGTGGTTCGCCGACGGAAAGAAGAAGCAGGAGCTGAAAGTCGCCGGCACCGTCGGCAAGCGCAACACCGGCACCACGGTCCGCTTCTGGCCCGACGAGACCTTCTTCGATTCGCCGAAGTTCTCTATCCCGCGACTGAAGCACGTCATGCGCGCGAAGGCGGTGCTCTGTCCGAAGCTGCGCATGCGCTTCATCAGCGAGCAGGATCAGGCGGACAACGAAGAGTGGTACTACGAAGACGGCCTGACCGACTACCTCACGTCCGAGCTTGCCGGCGCGGCGATGATCCCCGAGGCGCCGTTCGTCGGACATTTCAAAGGACGCGATGAAGAGGTCGACTGGGCCGTCGTCTGGCTCGGCGAAGACGACGACATCATCGGCGAGAGCTACGTCAATCTGATTCCGACTACGCAGGGCGGCACGCACGTCAACGGCTTCCGCACCGGACTCACATCGGCGATGCGCGAGTTCTGCGAGTTCCGCAACCTGCTTCCGCGCAACGTGCAGATCACGCCAGAGGATGTGTGGGCGCGCTGCAGTTCGATCGTGTCGGTGCGGATGCTCAGTCCGCAGTTCACGGGGCAGACGAAGGATCGACTGTCGTCGCGTGAAGCGTCGGCGTTCGTCTCCGGCGTCACGCAGGACGCGTTCTCGATCTGGCTCAACAACAACACCGGCGAAGGCGAACGGATCGCGAAGGTCTGCATCGACCAGGCGATGATCCGGCTCAAGCAGGGGAAGAAGGTCGAGCGGAAGAAAGTCGGCGCCGGTCCTGCGCTGCCGGGCAAGCTCGCCGATTGCACGGCGCAGGATCTGTCGCGAACCGAGCTGTTCCTCGTCGAAGGTGATTCCGCCGGCGGCTCCGCGAAGCAGGCTCGTGATAAAGACTTTCAGGCCATCATGCCGCTGCGCGGGAAGATCCTCAATACGTGGGAAGTTGACTCCAGCGAGGTCCTTTCCTCACAAGAGGTCCACGACATCGCGGTGGCCCTCGGCGTCGATCCGGGCTCGGACAAGCTGGATGGACTGAGGTACGGAAAGGTCTGCATCCTCGCAGACGCCGACTCCGACGGCGCGCACATCGCGACATTACTCTGTGCGTTGTTCGTCAAGCACTTCCCGGCGCTGGTGCGCGAGGAGCATGTATTCGTGGCGATGCCGCCGCTGTATCGCATCGATGTCGGCAAGAGCGTTTATTACGCACTCGATGACGCCGAGCGGGACGGCATCCTCGCTCGCATCGATGCAGAAGGAATTAAAGGCAAAGTCAACATTCAGCGATTCAAAGGCCTCGGCGAGATGAATCCGAGTCAGCTGCGCGAGACGACGATGGCACCCGATACACGCCGTCTCGTGAAGCTGACGCTCGATGAGCCGGCCCATCCGATCATCGATATGCTGCTGGCCAAGAATCGTGCAGGGGACCGCAAAACGTGGCTGATGGAAGAAGGAAACAAGGCGGAGATTCTGGAATGACACCCGAAGAACGAACTGAGGAAGCACCGCGCCGGGGCCGGGGACGCCCGCGTCGTGAAGGAGCCGACGAGCAGATCCTGGAGGTGACGCTCGCGGTGCTCGAGGAGAAGGGGTACTCCGATCTGACGGTCGACGAGGTCGCGGAGCGGACGAAGGTGGCGAAGACGACGATCTATCGCCGCTGGCCGTCGAAAGGCGCGCTCGTGGCCGCCGCGATGTCGACGAAGGTCACGCCGTTCGTCGCGCCCGATACCGGCTCGCTGGAAGGCGATCTGCTCGCGGTTGCTTCGCGCGCGCACATGATCCTGTCGGGCGACATCGGCCGCATCTTCGCCGGCCTGATCGGCGAATCGCAGCTCGACCCCGACCTGCAGGAGATCATGCTCACCACGACCCGCCAACGCCGCCAAGTGTACGAAGGCGTGGTCAAGCGCGCCATCGAGCGCGGCGAGGTTTCGTCGCAGGCCAACGCCGAACTGCTGATCGACATGGTGGTCGGCGCGATGTGGAACCGGCTGCTGATCACGCGCGCGCCGCTGCCGGATTCGCTCCCGCAGGAAGTGGTGCGGATGGTGCTCAACGGCGTGCGCCCGCGGTAGAGGAGTGCGGCAGCAAGCCGCCGCACTCCTGCATTTTTCGGTTACCCTTCCGCCCGGCCATGGCCATTCGCAAATCGAAATCGTCCGGATCCCAACCGCCCCGCCCGCCCACGATCGCCGACGTCGAACAGCAGCCGGTCTCCGACTTTGCGCGGAAGGCGTACCTCGACTATTCGATGTACGTCATCCTCGACCGCGCGCTGCCGCACGTCGCGGACGGCCTCAAACCGGTCCAACGCCGCATCATCTACGCGATGTCGGAGCTCGGCCTCAGCTCGAGCTCGAAGCCGAAAAAATCGGCGCGCACGGTCGGCGATGTCATCGGCAAATTCCATCCGCACGGCGACAGCGCCTGCTACGAAGCGATGGTGCTGATGGCGCAGCCGTTCTCGATGCGCTACACGCTCATCGACGGACAGGGAAACTGGGGCTCGCCCGACGATCCGAAATCGTTCGCCGCGATGCGCTACACCGAGGCCAAGCTTACGCGGTTCGCGCAGACGCTGCTGAGCGAGCTCGATCAGGGCACGACCGAGTGGGGACAGAACTTCGACGGCACGCTCAAGGAACCGAAGCTCCTCCCGTCGCGGCTTCCGCATGTCCTGCTCAACGGTGCATCCGGAATTGCCGTCGGCATGGCCACCGACATCCCGTCGCACAACGTGCGTGAGGTCGTCGCCGCGTGCATCGAGCTGCTTGACAATCCCGAAGCGACCCTCGCGCAGCTGACGAAGCACATCAAAGGCCCCGACTTTCCGACCGCGGCGGAGATCATCACGCCGCCCGCCGAGCTGCGCGAGATGTACAAGACCGGCAACGGCAGCATCCGCCAGCGCGCGAAGTGGGAAGTGGAAGACGGCGAGATCGTCCTCACCGCGCTGCCGTACATGGTCAGCGGCGACAAAGTGCAGCAGCAGATCGCGCAGCAGATGCAGGCGAAGAAACTGCCGATGGTGGAGAACGTGCGCGACGAGTCCGATCACGCCACGCCGTTCCGTCTGGTCATCGAGCCGCGCTCCAATCGCGTCGACCTCGACGAGCTGATGAACCACCTCTTCGCCACGACCGACCTCGAGCGCACCTACCGCGTGAACATGAACATGATCGGCCTCGACGGACGGCCACGCCTGTTCAACCTCCGGGACCTGCTGAGCCAGTGGCTGGAGTTCCGCATCGAGACGGTGCGCCGCCGCCTGCAGCATCGCTACGACCAGGTCAACGCGCGGCTGCACATCCTCGACGGCTACCTGATCGCGTACCTCAATATCGATGAAGTGATCCGCATCATCCGCCGCGAAGACGAGCCGAAGCCGGTGCTGATGCAGCGCTTCAAGCTCTCCGACATTCAGGCCGAAGCGATCCTCGAGCTGAAGCTGCGCTTCCTCAACAGGCTCGAAGAGATGGAGATCCGCGGCGAACAGGCGAAGCTCCAAACCGAGCGCGCGAACCTCGAAAAAATCCTCGGATCGAAGAAGCTCCTGCACAAGCAGGTGAAGGACGAGCTGGAGCGCGATGCAGAGGATTTCGGCGACAAGCGCCGCTCGCCGATCGTCGAGCGCGAAGCGGCGAAGGCGCTCGACCCCGCGGCGCTGATTCCGTCCGAGTCGGTGACGGTCGTGCTCTCCGAGCGCGGCTGGATCCGCGCGGGCAAGGGACACGATCTCGATCCGACGGCGCTGCAGTACAAGTCGGGCGATGCGTTCCTGCACGCGGCGAAAGGGCGCAGCAATCAGCAGGCGGTGTTCATCGACTCGACCGGCCGCACGTACGCGCTGCCCGCGCACGAGCTGCCGTCGGCGAAGGGACATGGCGAGCCGCTGACGTCATCGCTGCAGCCGCCCGGCGGCGCGACGTTCATCGGCGTGATGATGGGCGAGCCGACCGATCTCTGGTTCCTCTCGACCGACGACGGCTACGGCTTCGTCACCCAGCTCGGCGAGATGATCACCGATCGCAAAGCAGGGAAGGCGATCGTGAACGTGAACGACGGAGCAAACCTGCTCCGTCCGCAGCGCGTGATGAGCATGGAGAGCGATCGCATTGCAGCGGCGACGACGGAAGGGAAGCTGCTGCTGTTCGATTGCCTCGAGCTGCCCGAGCTCGGGCGCGGCAAGGGCGTGCAGACGATCAAGATTCATCGGACGCCGATCGCGCCGGAGAAAGTCATCGCGACGGCGGTCGTGCCGCCGGACGGAACGCTCGTGGTCACCGCGGGCAAGCGCTACACGAATCTGAAAGGTGCGGACCTGGAGACGTACTTCGGCAAGCGCGCGCAGCGCGGACTCAAACTGCCGCGCGGTTTCCAGAACGTTTCATCGATCCGCACGTGGAGCGATCGCGATCGGGTGGCGGAGCCGGTGAATTAGTCGGCGGACAGCAGACAGCAGAAAGCGGACAGCGGGCTTAAGACGCCGTTTCTCCCGCTGTCTGCTATCTGCTGTCTGCTGCCCGGCCCGAACTCAGCGGTAAACTCCACGCATGTCGTCGCCGCGCATCGACTTTTACGGTAACTATCACAAGGCCCTCCGGCGCGCGCTCTTCGAATTTTCGGCGCGCGCCGGTCTGCTCGATTACGACGATGACGCGGCGCTCGCGAAGCTGCTGAACGAGTTCGAGCAGATCTCGCGCACCTTGCGCGAGCACAGCGTGCACGAGGACGAGTACATGCATCCGTTGCTGAGCAAATACGCGCCCGAGGTGCAGGCGCGGATGGAGCAGCAGCACTCGCGGCTCGATCCGGAGCTCGAGGTGCTCGAAGCGCAACTGCGCGACATCGGCAGCGCGCCCAATCGCCCTGCGGCGGGGATGTCGTTCTATGCCGCGATCAATCGCCACATCGGTGCGTATCTCGAACATCTCGCGGACGAAGAGGACGTCGCGAATCCGATTCTGTGGGAGCGTTGTCCGCACGACGAATTAGTCGCGGCGGTGACGCGATTCCGTTCGAGCTTCGCCCTCGATCAGGTGGCGACGAGCTTCGAGTTCATGCTGCCGTCGCTCAGTCCGCCGGAGCGCGCGGACCTCTACAAAACCGTCCGCGACAACGCCCCCTCCACCTTCTACGAAACCCTCCTCGGCGTCGCCCGGAAAACCCTGGCCGCCAATGACTATGAGGATCTTCAGCAACGTTTGACGCTGTAAGAACGCTGCTGAACGAGTCGTCTTCACCCGCTGCGCTCGATCACGCGGCGTGTGGTCTGTACGAGCTCCTCGCGTCGGTCCATCCGATTGCGGAAGGCGCCGACACGCTGTTGCCGAGCGGCCGCGCGCTGTCGCCATCCGCCGCTGCGATGTGCACGCGCGATGGAATGCGGCTGGCGATGTTTCTGCGCGGATTACGCGATGCCATTGCACGATTCGATCGGCCCGAAGTCGTCTATGCGGGCACCGGTCCATTCGCGCCGCTGGCAATTCCGTTTCTCGATCGTGCGCAATTCACATTGATCGACATTCATGAGGAAGCAGCGCGCTCCGTGCGCACGATCGTCGATCATTTCGGATTCGATGCGGCCGTGATCGTCGCGGATGCCACGCAATACGAGCACCCGCGTCCGATCGACATCGTGGTCGCCGAGGTGATGCAGAAGGCGCTGACCGTCGAACCGCAAGTGGAGATCGTGCGGAATCTCGCGGCGCAATTATCGGCGGACGGAATCGTGATTCCGGAATGCATTGCCGTCGATCTCGATCCCGGCAATGTGCGCATCGTCGAACTGGAGCGCGGCGTGCTGCACACCCGTACCGTGGCGGTTCCGGTCAGCGGCCACGGCATGTACCGCACGACGATCCGCACATACGGCAATCACGTATTGCGCGAATACGAATCGGGGCTGACGCATCCCGAAATCGCCGGGCTGCAATTGTGCGAAGGGGAACGGATCGCGTTCTCGTACGAGACGGGGAAGCGGCCGGGCATCCGCTTCCAACGTCTCTAATTATTCGTGATGTTCGACTTCGATCTGACGATGGTCATGACCACCGGGTGCGCTCCGTCGGCATCGAAATAGATCTTGTCGGGCGGAGGCCCGCTCTGCATGGCGCGCGCGGCGGTGGCGTCAGGCGGCTGCACGGGCGACGGGCGGCGCATCATGAAATTCCACTCCACTTTGTACGCCGCCGCGCCGATTCCCTCGATCTGTACGAATGCGGTCTGCATCGGCGGCTCGACGCGCGCGCCCGCCGCAGGCGGCGCCGGCATCGGCGTGACGAGCTCGATCGAGTACGAGCCGCGCTCCAATACGCCGAAATTGATCTTGCCGTTCGCGTCGGTCGATTGCATCCGTGCGGCCGCGCTGCCGCCTGGGTTGCGCCCGAGTTTCACGTCGACGCCTTTCAACGGCGCGCCGGCGTAGGCGATGCCGGCGGCCAACAGCGAGCCAAGGGCAACGAGGACATGTCGCTTCATAGCTGAGCTCCTTCTATTTTTTCCGTATGGAATGATGGTAACACCGGGAGTGAGCGCCGGCCGTGACGCGGCTCACGAGAGCGGCTACTCGATCGATCGCAAGAAAACATCGCAATTACGACGGCGCTGACTGAGCGACAACGCGTGGACCGATCGCCCGGCCGAAGAGCGTGCGCATCGTGCCCGACATGGCGAAAGACGCGGTCGGGCGGTCGGGCAATCATGCGCCGCGTGCTGGCGGTGATCTCGAATGATCTGGAGGGCAGGAGCAGGCGCTTGCGATCTCGTCGTCGGGGCGCGCGTCATGGGTTAGAGCTCGCGGCGCATCAGGAATCCGAAGCCGTCGAGCAGCTTGTGCGGCCACGGCCTCGTGCGCCACTCATCGAAGTCGATCTCGTCGCAGTACTTCAGATCGTCGAACCATGCGTCGCGCAGTTGTTGCGCGATGTGCGGATCGGTGAAGCCGACGCTCACTTCATCGTTCAGCAGGAACGAGCGGTCGTCGAAGTTGGTCGAGCCGACGCACGACCATTCGCGATCGACGATCATCACCTTCTGATGCAGCAGCGTGTGCTTGTACTCGAAGATGCGCACGCCGGCCTCGAGCAGATCGCCGAAGTGATGATGGCTGGCGTGCTGCACGATCGGTGAATCGATCACCTCGGCCGCCGGCAGCATGATGCGCACGTCGACGCCGCGCCGCACCGCCTCCTTCAACTCATCGATCGCATCGCTGTGCGGGAGGAAGTACGGGTTCTGGATCAGCAGCTCTTTCTGCGCCGCGCTGATGGCGAGGTAGTAGAGCAGCTGCACCGTGGAGACGCTGTCGCGCGGCGATGCGAATGCGACGTGCGCGTTCGTCTCGCCGATCGGATGCAGATCGGGGAAGTACTTCGCGCCGATCGGCACGCTGCCGGTTTCTTCGATCCAGTTCTCGCAGAACACGCCCTGCACCGTCGTCGCCACCGGCCCTTCCATCCGCACGAACGTGTCGCGCCAGTGCTCGCGATCCTCGGCGTTGCCGGTCCATTCCTTGGCGATGCCGTGGCCGCCGACGTACGCGATGCGTCCGTCGATCACGCCGATCTTGCGATGGGTTCGGTTGTTCATCCGGCCGATGTTGCTCACGCGCAGCGGATGAAAGAGGTGCGCTTCGCAGCCGTTGTCGCGGAGGAACTTCATGATCTGGTGGCGCTGCTTCGCGCGCGAGGAGCCGGAGTAATCGACCAGCAGCCGCACTTCGACGCCGTCGCGTGCGCGCTGCGCGAGTGCGTCGGCGAGGCGGTCGCAGATGTCGCCGTTCCACCAGACGAAGGTCTCGATGTGGATGGAGGACTGCGCGTGCGCGATGTCGTCGAGCAGGCGATCGAAGTACGCGCCGTTCTGCAGGATCTCGACGCGATTTCCCCGATCGATGGCCCCCTCGGAGAGCCCGATGAGCGTGGGGATCATGTCGTCGACGGTCGCGCTGCCGGAGCGCTCGAACTTCGTTTTGCTGCGGCGGCGGTTGGTGGTCCAGAGGAGGAGCCAGAGCGCGCCGATGACGAAGTCTTTCCAGTGCAGGCGCAGGCGTTTTCGCACGAGCAGATGGGATTCACACGGCGTGCCCTAGAATCCGCTCCGCATGTCGTCCAATGAATCTCCCTTTGTCACCTTCACGCGCGAGGAGTGGGCGCGGCTGCGCGGCGAGACGGCGATGACGCTGCGCGAGCAGGACATCGCGGAGCTGACCGGGATCACCGAGGCGCTGTCGATGCGGGAAGTGGAAGAGGTGTACCTGCCGCTTTCCCGATTGCTCAACCTCCACATCGCCGCCGTTCAGGATCTCCATCGCGTCACCTCGCGCTTCCTCGGCGCGCTCGCGCCGAAGGTGCCGTACGTCATCGCGATCGCGGGCAGCGTGTCGGCGGGCAAGTCGACCACCGCGCGCGTGCTGCGGACGCTGCTCTCGCGCTGGCCGCTCCATCCGCGCGTCGATCTCGTCACGACCGACGGCTTCCTCTTCCCGAACGCGGTGCTGAACGAGCGCGACCTGATGCAGCGCAAGGGATTTCCGGAGAGCTACGACCGTCCGCGGCTGGTGCGCTTCATCGCCGATCTGAAGTCGGGCGCGTCGCCGCTGCGCGTCCCGGTCTACTCGCATCTGCAGTACGACATCCTGCCCGACACGTGGAACACGATCGAGCATCCGGACATCGTCATCCTCGAAGGGCTCAATGTGCTGCAGAGCGGCACGGCGCATTCGGTGTTCGTGTCGGATTACGTCGACTTTTCGATTTACGTCGATGCGAGCGAGGCGTCGCTGGAAGGATGGTTCATGCACCGCTTCCACACGCTGCGGCAGACGGCGTTCCGCGATCCGGAATCGTTTTTTCATTCGCTGGCGACGATGCCGGACGAGGAGGCGATCGCCGTCGCGCGGAATGCATGGACGGACATCAACCTGGCAAACCTGCACGAGAACATCCTCCCGACGCGCGAGCGGGCGAGGCTGATCCTGGAGAAAGGACCGAGCCACGTGGTGGAGCGCGTGTTGCTGAGGAGACTGTGATGAAACGAGTGGGGATGATCGCGATCATGCTGCTGACGATCGCGCTCGATCAGTACACGAAGCACATCGCGCGGCAGACGCTGGCGATGTCGGCGCCCCGGCACTACAGCATCCTGACGCTGCTCTACGCCGAGAACAGCGGCGCGTTCCTCAGCCTCGGCGCGAACCTGCCGCCGGAGACGCGCTCGCTGATCTTCAGCGGCGTGGTTGCGGTGGCGCTGGCGATCGGGATGTATGCGCTGATGACGAATCGCATCGGCAACAACGCCGACTCGATCGCCGTCGCATTCATCCTCGGCGGCGGCATCGGCAACCTGATCGATCGCGTCGCACGCGGCGGGCGGGTGAGCGACTTTCTCTATCTCGCCGTCGGACCGCTGCACACCGGCGTGTTCAATGTCGCGGATATCGCTATCACCGGCGGCGTGATCTGGCTGCTGATCAGCTGG
>DATEZA010000295.1:0-18865 GCA_035255945.1 Thermoanaerobaculia bacterium | reverse complement strand
CGACGCGAGCCTCGACGCCAGCCCACCGCCACCATGCTTCGCTACAGCTTCGTTTCTTTACCGGTCATTTTTCAAGCAAATGGCGGTTGTGCCGAGCCGGCGGTATCATCTCCAACCCTCACGGCTCATCGTAGGGCGTTTCATCAGCTTCCGAGCACGCCTTCAGCGGGTTCAACGATCTCGCTGATTTAATCGGCGTCACGATTCCGTTACAAACCTTCCATCGAATACGGTTGTCTTTGGACGCGAATGCTAATCCAACCGCTGAGGACCATCTGAATCATGATTTTACGTAACGCGCTGCGGCGGT
Organism: Thermoanaerobaculia bacterium; assembly: GCA_035255945.1. Lineage (GTDB taxonomy): Bacteria > Acidobacteriota > Thermoanaerobaculia > Gp7-AA8 > Gp7-AA8 > JAJPHC01. Next base: position 18,555 of record DATEZA010000295.1, on the reverse strand, counting down.
TCGTTGTGTCTCTCTTTTTCACGTCTGCGTTGCTCCTGAGCGGTGACCTCTTATATGCCGATCAGACGTGCACTGGTTCTGCCTCCGCTTCGTACGACCCGTCCACGAATACTGTCGTCGTGACGGCGACAGTCGGTCAGGCGGACGTCACGCCGCCCGCTGTTTGCTCGGCTCCCGGTGTGAGCATTGCCATCGAGGGATGGAACTTCACTCGTGGCGATGGGTGTCCAAGCAACTCTGGCTGCACGTTGACGGAGGTTTTCAATCGCAGCACTGCGACTCAGTGGGGTTGCCTGGCACCGGGGCCGCACACCGTCACCGTATCCTTTTTTTGCAACTACAGTTGGAGCTACTACTGTTATACCGGCAACACGACCTCTACGACGACTACGTTCACGGTTCCGGATTTGACACCCGCGGCGGGCATCAGCATCGAGCAGCTGTCACCAACGATGATCCGCGCGCATATGCAATATTCATTTGCTAACGCCGATGGAAGCCGCGCCATCAAGCTGGAACATTTTCTGCCGGATGGAACAGGTACGGGCTCGTGGAATAGCGGCGTCCCAACGGCGACGGGCGAACTGACCAAGGACTACGACATCAGTTGCTGGACTCCGGGCTCGCATCGCTTCGTCCTCACCGAGACGGCCTGCGACCGATACTCGCGTGGTGCCGACACGGCCTACGCAGTTCCCGACGACAAGCCGTCGATTGCGGCAAACGTGGTGACTCCCGGACCAAACACAGCTCGCGTGGACATGCCATTCAGTTTTCCCGCGACGGTCACGGACGGCAACCGCGCACTCGCTCTCTACCACACGAAGCCCGACGGCTCTGGTGATGGAGTGTATTGGATTGGACCGGGCAACCTGCAATCCGGCAGCTGGTCGCAGGGGTTCGACACGACTTGCTGGCCGACTGGAACGCACACATTCCGGGCGACGGCCACGTCCTGCAACCGCACGACGAAAGACGCGACCGTGACGCTGGAAGTGACCCGCAAGCCGCATGTTGATGTAAGCATTGTGAAAAGCGGCGCCACGAAGACGGCGCAGATCACCTATAACTTCCCTGACAACGAGCCGGGCGGCCGCTCTCTCAATGCCGAGTTCCTGCCGGTATTCCCGGCGAATACGGTCATCGCGATCGCCCTTCCCGCTCTGAGCGGCGACACCGGCACGATTTCCATCGACGTATCGTCGTTTGGGACATCCGGCATTCTTCGCGTTCAGGCCTCGAATTCATGCGGCGAGACGGATGTACGGGATACATACCTCGACTGCGACTGTCGCCCGAACGAAGGTGACAAGACGGTCGGCAGTCCGGTGCGCCTGTGGGATGGCTCGATGACCTACAGCGAGCGGGACCCGCTGCCCTCGGATGGCCTCGCGTTGTTCGCGCGGAATTACGACACGAACGACCTGCGCGATGGCGTCTTCGGAACAGGCTGGCGCTCGGCCTTCGATGCGGGACTTTCGCACTTCACCGCCGCTTCGCTCGAAACCGTCTCGATCCAGATGGAAGGAGAGCGCGCCGCCGCCTTCGTCAAATCGGGCGGCGCGTGGACGCAGACCTGGCCGGTCGGCATCGGCGCAGCTGCCTCGCTTACGCAGCAGAGCGACGGCACATGGCTCTATCGCGACGGCGGCTCCTCGCTCATTCGGATCTTCCGGCCGGATGGACGCTTCGGCGGATTCGACGACAGCGCATCATCGAGAAAGGTACTGATCGACTACACCTCCTCAGGCCTTCCGCAGCGCGTCTACTCCACGGACGGTGCGTGGTCATGCAGCATCACGATTACAGGCAATCACATCACGACGATCGCGGTCGATACGCGGCCGGATCTCGTATGGCAGTACAGCTATTCCGGATCTCTGCTTCAGTCGGTGACACTGAGCGGAAGTTCGGGATCGTGGCGCACGTATGACTACAGCGGCGGAAGCTTGTCGGCCGTTCATGATGCAGCGGGCAATCTGATCGAAAGCCATGCCTACGACACGTACGGACGGGCGATCAACTCGATTGGCCCGGGCGGAATAGACATTACGAACATCGAATACGATCTTCCGGGCTCGTTGCCCGACAGCACGATCACGCGCGTAACGTACGCGACGGGCGAGCAAACGACGTTCGATCAGCGCTTCATCGATGGCCGTCAGCAGACGTTTGCGGTGAGCGGCGGATGCGGGAGCTGCGGCAGCCGGAATTCGACGTACGCCGTGGATGGCAAGACGGGCAATGTCGTGCGGAGACAGGACGCGCGCGGTTACATCACATCTTTCGTGTACGACACCTCGGGAAGACTGATTCAGGAGAACCGCAACGACCGGCCTGCATCTTGTGACCCGGAACAGGACGCGATCCATTGCCGCATGACCGCTGCCGGCTTGCTTACGGCAACGCTGCAATCGACATCCGCTTCGACCTATCTTAGTTACCTGTACCAGGACGCCGTCTGGCCGGATAAGGTGACTCATATAGTGACGCCCAGTGTCGCGAATTCATCCGGTGCGCGATCGGATTTCACTGCGTATGATCCGTCGACCGGAACCCCAGTCACTAAGTCTGTATCAGGCTGGATCGATAGCACAACCGCCCGAGCCCGGACAACTTCGATTGCCCTGTATGACGGAACCTTAACGGCGGCCAGCGGCGGCTTCGATCCCGGCCGCAACTTCTTGTCGTCGTGGCTCACGCTGCCGCAACCGGCGGGGAAGCAACGGTATGTCGACGGCCCGCAAACATTGACTGCCGACCTCACGAGGTTTGTTTATTACCCCATCGACAACAGCGTCCCGGCGACATACCGCGGCCGTTTGGCCGCAGTTAAAAACGCCGCTGGACACATTACAACGTTTGAAAACTACGACATCTTCGGCAACGCAGGACGGGTGGTCGATCCGAACGGCGTTGCCACGGAAACGACCTACGATGCGCTCGGCCGCGTGCTGAGTACGGCGGTCAAGGCCGTGCCCGGCTGTGACACAGCGGCTGACCCGTTCTGTGCTACCGATCTCGTGATGACCCGGACTTACGCTCCCGCCACGGGCCCGCTGACATCCCAGACCGACGCACGAGGCAACATCACGTCGTACGAGTACGATTCGCGCGGCCGGCTGGCGGCATTCTCCCGCGGCTCGTCGATGTCTGCGCTGAAGGAACGACTCGAATACACCTACGATCCGGCCACGGGGCACAAGAACCTCGAGCGCTATTTGGCAATGGAGAATGGCGCCTGGGTTGAGAAGAGGCGTGAATCATTCTCGTACGACAGCCTCGGACAACTCTCGTCACAAACACACGCGGACAACAGCAGCATCTCGTATGCGTACGACGATGCGGGCAGCATCGCCTCGATACGTGACGAAAATCATTCCAGCGCCAATACGCGCTACTCCTATGATCCAGCGCGGCGCCTTGCAACCGTGCAGCAGACGCTCGGCAGCACCAGTGTTTCGACCGCCTACACCTACGACATCGCCGGCAATCTGAAGACGGTGACCGATCCGAACGGAAACGTAACGACATACGGCTATGACGATTTCGGTGAGATGGTCTCGCAGACCAGTCCGGTCACCGGAACCACTGTCTACAGCTTCGGCAATTCGGGCGAGCTTCTGTCGGCGACCGACGCGAACGGCGCGACTACGACGCGGGCGTATGACGTGCTGAATCGTCCGCACAGTGCCATATCCTCGCGAAGCGGGCAATCCGACGAGACGGTCGCATGGAGTTACGACAGCGGAGCGTTCGGGATAGGTCGGCTGACTTCGATGACCGATCCAGCCGGTGCCACAACGTACTCGTACGATCGGCGCGGACTGCTCCTTTCGGAGTCGCGGACGAGCGGCTCGGTCCTTCTCGCGACCTCGTTCAAATACGACGAAGCCGGGAATCGGACGACGGTCACCTATCCGGGTGGCGGGCTCGCGCAATATTCATTCGACCATGCGGGCCGTCCGACGACACTCTCGGCCAGCGGCGTTACCTATCTGTCGGGAGCGACGTACCTGCCGTTCGGACCCGAAACGTCCGTTTCTTTCGCGAACGGTACTACGCAGACACGGCTCTACGATTCACGTTACAGAATTCAGCGAAATACACTCAGCAGCAGCACGTCCGGGACGATCGCGGACTACACTTACGCCGAGGATGCGGCCGGAAACATCACCTCGATACATGACATGCTCGACGCGACATACAACCGCGACTTCGGCTACGACGATCTAAACCGGCTCACCATCGCGAACAGCGGTTCCTCGCTGTGGGGACCGGGAAGCTATCGGTACGACGCGATGGGCAACCTGCTCGCGCGCGATCTTGGCGGTACTGTGGAAGTCGATCCGAACGACCCGCTACTCCATCGCGGCGCACTGACCGCTCATCCCGACGCGTTGCCTGCTCCGGGCTCGGTTCATGAAACCTACGGATACGCCGGGACGACCGCTCAACTGAAGACGGTCACCAGCGGCGGCATCGACCATCCGATGACCTACGACGCGGCGGGCAATGAGACCCGTTACTATGACGCCCGTACCTACTCCCCCCGCAATTTGATGTCCTCGATTGCCGAGCCCTCCGAGGATGGACTCGCACACACGATCAACTACTCCTACGACGGGCGCGGCGTGCGCATGATCCGTTCGGAAGGGACCACCGGGTACCCTACGCCCTATGCAAGCCGCTACTACGTCTACAGTCCCGAACTGCAGTTACTAGCGGTGACGGTCGACGACAACACGAACGTTTGGGGAAAGAAGGCGATCGGAAATGTAGTCCCGGCGACTCAGCATCAGATTGCGTGGTTTAACGGACGGCCCGTACTCGATCTCGTCGGCGGAAGCACGCTGCTCTACACGTTCGACGATCACCTCGGAACACCGATCCTGCAAACAGACGGCAGCGGCTCCGTCATATGGCGTGCAGAGTACGATCCGTACGGCGACGTGTGGACGATGCGAGCAGGTGCGGCCCGCGATCAAGTACTTCGCTTTCCTGGGCAGGAATATGCGGGCAAATGGGAGGGGATGGAAGAACGGTACAACATCTTCCGATGGTACCGGGCGGGGTGGGGGCGGTATACGCAAGCCGATCCGATTGGTTTGCTTGGTGGCTCAAATCTTTACACCTACGTTAAGGACAACCCCGTCGATTCGTCCGATCCTCTCGGCCTGAAGGTCTTCCGGTGTTCGCGGTATCTCAACGTTGGGAACCGGTCAATCGGGTTCATGATCAATCTGCTTCAAACGATCGTAATGCCTGTGATGGGCACTCCCCTGCCAGGCAACACGGCGTGCACGATGCACGAGTTCTTGTTCAACGATGAGGATGGAAGTTCCGTAGGGACAGGACCCGGTGGAAATGAAACTGAAGAGACGCGAAAGGGCGCACTCTGTCACGAAATCCGTGATACGAGTCAGGGGAAATGCGCAATGGCACTACTTCGAGGCGGTGCCGCTGGCAAGTACAACTGGCTTGGCAACAACTGCCATGATGCCGTCCAAAAGGCCCTCGACGCCTGCGACCGGTGTCGAAATACGAGACCACGTTGACGTGCAGCCAGACATGCGAATGACCCGAGACTTGCTAGCTGTGTTGTTGACAGCACTTGGCCTCGTCGCGCTTGTTTCTTGCGGCGACGCGACGGATTTGAATCAGTTTCGGGATGCAGTTCTCGTGGAATCGCTGCGCGTACGAGACGATGCAGGCGTACGATGGGAAATCAAGAGAGTCGGTGCCGAAGTGCCGCTACGTCGCCTGAAATACGGTCTTGTCCCCCAAAACTTTGTTCAAGTTGTCCCAACAGGTACACCTTCGCCATTTCGCGAAGGTCAGAAATTATCGGTCGCAATCGTTACCGACAAAACTATTTTGTGCAGCCGTGGCATCGCGGTCGGACCGGCGGCGTTCCGCCAAAATTCGTATGAGACCGTTCCAATCAACGGGACTTCACCAGAATGGCGACGTACAGTTTCGCGCGTCGAGCAATGTCAGCCATGATTCGAGCGGTACAATATCTTCCGGTGGTACACAGCTGGCCTCGGCCGCTACACCCAAGCGGACCCGATCGCGCTGCACGGTGGCATCAACCTTTATGCATACCTGGACGACAACCCGCTGACGCTTACCGATCCGCGAGGCCTGAAGGTTTCGAGTGCTGCGCTCCAGCGCAGATCATGCATGGCGCAGTCGATCACTGTTGGCTGAAGACGGACACGCGGGAAGCTGGTCTCGGCAATATGACGAGCCGACGGAGCGACCGACTCTGAGCTTCTGGAGCTTATTGGACGCCGCACGTGGCGGTGTGCGTGGGATCCCTCCACTTCCTGCAGAGGCGCGGTGCGAATCGGAATCGCGGATTCCGCGGCTGGCAGTAGTCGATCTTTTGCAATGCCTCATCGATCGCACGATACCCATCGATGGACGTCATGAAATGCTCTTCCCACTGCTGCATTGGTCCTGCTGCCGGCACAGGAATGTTGAAGCCGAGATGCGCTAACGCAAACAGAAACTGCTGAGAGTTGAGAAGCACCGGCTCGTTGTGCTCCGGGCCTTTCGTGAAGTTCCAGCCGAGCAGCCACCACGGATAAATCTCGTGACGTGCTTCCAGTAGACAGACGATGAACTCCGCGACCGACACGCGCATCGTCTCCAGGCGAACGGCTGCGAGCTGATCGTAGAGCGAGTGATCGATCTTCGGATGTGTCACTTCATCGCGGAGCTTCTGCCAATCGAAGATCGCCGTCAGTGTTGGATCGGGAGTCTGAATTTTCTCGCCGGCGAGCTCGGTCGGCCACTTCTTGAGCTTTTGCGCGAACGAACCCTTGCGCACGCGCTCGCGAATCGCATGGTCGTCGAGGCCTTGCGCTTTGAGCTCGCCGTGCATCGTTGTGTTGAGAAACGACTCGATCGAACCGATAGCGGCGTAGAGCGCTGCCTTCGTGTGATGAATCCGCACAGTGCGGTTCTGCGCGGCGATGCCGTCGGTCGTCGCCTGCACAAGTGACGAGAAGTGCTCCCACGTCGGGTTCTGGTTCCATCCGCCGACGTGACGGTTGATCGCGGGAGAAACGAAAGTGGCCATCGTTAACTCGCTTTGGTCAGGAATGCATCGATGGTGCGGAGAAGCGCGGTGGCCGAAGGCCGGATGAGGGGCCGCCCCTCCCTTTTACGGGATATACCCCCGAATCGTCCGCACCTTCGCATCCGCGCGATCCACCTTCACCTCCACCGCGCGGTACTTCTGGTCCTTCTTCGACGCCTCGGCGTTGTACGTGATGAGGTACTGGGTGCGCAGCTCCTTCTCCAACCTCACGTACGTGTCGGGCAGCTCCTTCACGTCCTTGATGAAGTACGCGACGCCGCCCGTTTCCGCGGCCATTGCTTTCATCTTGTTCGTGCCGGAGATGTCGCTGAAGCCGAGTCCGATGCCGATGAAGTAGAGCGGCACGCGCGACGCGCGCACGTACTGCAGCATCTCGTCGTAGCTGAGACGTGACGTCGTGTCTTCGCCGTCCGTCAGCACGATCAGCGCTTTGCGTCCCTGCACGCCGCGGAAGCGATAGAGGCCGGTGATGATCGCGTCGTAGAGCGACGTGCCGCCGCTCGCCTCCGGAATCGCGGCCACCTGCTGCTGGAGCAGCTCGAGGCTCGATACGAACGGCGCGATCTTCGTCGCGTCGAATGCGAAGCCGGCGATGAACGCGCGGTCCTGACCTTTGATGATCTCCTTGAAGAACTCGTTCGCCGCGTCCTTCGTCGCTTTCATCCGCGGCTCCATCGATCCGGAGTGATCGACGAGCACACCTGCGGAGATCGGGAGATTCGACGCGTAATTGAAGCCGGTGATCTTTTGCGGCTTGCCGTCTTCCAGGACCGAGAAATTCTTCTGCGTCAGATTGGAGATCGGCGCGCCCGAGGCGTCGGTCACCGACACCGGCAGCTCGATCAGATTGACTTCGATCTCCTCCATGAATGGATCGCCGTTGAGAAAGAGGAGATCGGATGCTTCGTAATTCGTCTCGTCCGTGACCGACGCGCGGAGGAACTCGATACCCTTCAACTTGTCGGCCGGAAGATTCACGGCGTACGGCGGACCGCTCCACTCGAAGATCTTTTTCTGTCCCGCGAACAGCACCGCGGACTTGATCGACGTGTTCTTCGGATTGTGGACTGCAAGCTTCACGTGCGAGACGTTGTCCGGCGTCACGACGCGCGTCAGCTTCACTTCCAGCGGCGTTTCCCGCTCGTTGACGACGAACGCATCGGCATCGATGTAGTGCCCGGCCGCGTCGTAGCCGATCGCCTTCACCTCTACCCGTTTTGGAAGATTTCCGAGATCGAGCTCCGCGTGATAGGGCGGCGCGTTGCGCGTCAGGATCTTCTTCCCCTCGACCCAGAACTCGACCTTCTTCACCGGATCGGTGACGTCGACGTCGACGATGAAGAGATTCGGCGCGACATCGCGCCGCGGCGTCAGGATCTTCACCGTACCGGTCGCTTCCGGCACGATGCCTTCCGCGATCACCGACTCCGCACCTTCCGCGATGTTGGCGGTGTACGGCTTGTTCGTCTTCGCGATGGTGAACGTCTTCGTCGTTTTGCCGAGGATCACCGGCGCGGTTTCTTCGAGCGGGATCATGAGCCGCGCTTCGACCTCGATGTCGCCCGGCTGCAAGGTCTGAATCGCCGTCAGCTCGCTCTGCGACGACGACAGCGGGTAGCGGAAGTTCTTCACGACGTTGCCGGCCTGGGTGATCGAGCCGTTGATCACCAGCGGCACCTGCGGCGGCACGTCGGACGGAACGTTGAACTTGAATGACGTCCGCGTGACGACGCCTGACGCGTTGTCGCCGAGCGCTTCGACCGCGATCGTCAAGGCGGCACGATTCGTGTTGGTGTCTTCGGCGGCGAATGTCGTTGTGGAGACGATCAGCAGAGTGAGGAGCGCTGCGAGCGACGTTCTCATGAAGCCATTAAACCTTTCCGTAACGTTCCGAAATTCGGTCGAAGTGACAATTCGGTAGAATCCGCACCCCCCATGCCCCCGCTTCGGTATCGCGCAGTGCTTTTCGATCTCGACGGGACGCTCGTCGATTCGTACACCGCGTTGACGGAGGCGGTGAATTACGCGCGGCGGCAGCACGGGCTCGACGAGTTGAGCGCGGCACGCATTCGCGACTTTGTCGGCGACGGATTGGAGCGTCTGCTGCAGCGCGCGTTCAACATGACCACCGTTCCGCGCGGCGTGCAGGACGCATTCGAATCGCGTTACGACGAGATCTGCTGCGAGGAATCGAAAATACTTTCGGACGTCGAAGTGACGCTCGAAGAGCTGCAGAAGCTCGGCGTGGAGATGGCGGTCTGCACGAACAAGCCGACGTCGTTCTCGCGCAAGATCCTGCAGTTCCTCAATCTCGCGCCGTACTTCCGCGACATCGTCGGACCGGACGTCGCCGGTGCGCGCAAGCCCGACGCGCAACACGTACTGCGCACGCTGGAGTCGACGCAATGCGAGCCGTCGGAAGCGCTCTTCGTCGGCGACATGCCGATCGATGTGCATGCGGCGCGAGCGAGCGGGATCGATGTCGCGGTCGTGCCGACCGGATCGTCCTCGGAGGATCAGCTGCGCGCGTCGCGTCCCGATCACTATCTCGACCGGTTCTCCGATCTGTTGAAGATCGTGACGATATGAGCGCTGCCCGTCATCCCGAGCGTAGTCGAGGGACCCGGGGGCGAGGGCGGCGCGCCTGCCGCACACCCAGGTCCCTCGACTACGCTCGGGATGACGCATGAGCGCGAAGTTCCGCTTCGTCTTCTTCGACGTCGACTCCACGCTCGTCACCATCGAAGGCATCGACGTCCTCGCCGGCGGCAATCCCGAGATCGCGAAGCTCACCGATGCCGCGATGAACGGCGAGATTCCGCTCGATCAGGTTTACGCAAAACGCCTGGAGCTGATCCGCCCTACGCGCGATGCAGTCGAGCGTCTCGCGCATCAGTACAAAGAATCGCTCGTCGACGGCGTCGAAGAAACATTCCGCACGTTGCGCGACGCCGGCGCGCAGATCCATCTCGTCACCGCCGGAATCGCGCAGGCGATTCAGCCGCTCGCATCACACCTCGGCGTGCCGCAGCGCGCGGTGCACGCCGTCGCGTTGCGCTTCAATGACCGCGGTGAGTACGAAGACTTCGACCGCCGCTCGTTCCTCACCCGCCCGGGCGGCAAGGAGCTCGTGGTCCGCGACGTGCGCGCGCGGACGCACGGCAAGGCCGCATTCGTCGGCGACGGCGCCAGCGATCTCGAGGCCAAGCCAGCCGTCGATCTCTTCATCGGCTTCGGCGGCGTTTGCGTGCGCGAGCGCGTGAGGGACAATGCCCCGGTCTACGTAACGACGATGCGTGAAGTGCTCGCGCATCTCATCGAGTGATCATGACCTGCAAACATTTCGTTCCCGGTCCGACATGGGTGCGACCCGAGATCCTGCAGGAGCTCGCGCGGCCCGTGATCGGACATCGCAGCCCCGAGTTCCGCGATCTGTACGCGAGCATCCTGAAAAATCTGAAGCCGCTGTTCGGCACGAACGGCGACGTGTTCGTCGTGACGTCGTCCGGCACCGGCGTGATGCAGGCGGCGCTCGAAAATTGTGTCGGGCGGCGCCTGCTCGTCACCACGTGCGGCGCATTTTCGGAGCGCTGGTTCGCCATCGCTGAATCGCTCGGACTGGAAGTCGATCGGCTCGATGCGGGCTGGGGCAATGCGATCGATCCCGAAGCGCTCGCCGAGCACCTCGGATCGCGCCGCACGCATTACGACGCGGTCACGATCACGCACAACGAGACCTCGACCGGCGTAACGAACGATGTCGCCGCGCTGGCGAACGTGGTGCGCGAAGAATCGGCCGACACGCTCGTGCTCGTCGATGCCGTCTCGTCCCTCGGCGGCATTCCGGTGCGCGTCGATGAATGGGGACTCGATGTCTGTCTCGCGTCGGTGCAGAAAGGCATCGCATTGCCGCCGGGCATCACGGTCGCCGCGATGTCGCAGGCGGCGCTGACTCGCGCGAAGAAGCATCCGTATCGCGGCACGTACTTCGATCTGGTGCAGTACAAGGAAAAAGCGGACGACGCGACGGTGCCGTCGACGCCGTCCGTCTCGCACTTCTACGCCCTCGCCGCACAGCTCGAGCACATCATCAATGAAGAAGGACTCGACGCGCGCTACGAGCGGCATCGCCGCATGCGCGACACCACACTGGAGCGCACCGCCAAGTACGCGAAGGCTGCGTCCGATCCGGCGCATGCGTCGTGCACCGTCAGCGCCTTGCGGCCGGTGAAAGCGCCTGATGCGATTCGCGCCGAGATGAAAAAACGCGGCTTCACCCTCGGCGGCGGCTACGGCGACTGGAAAGAGACGACCTTCCGCATCGGGCACATGGGCGACACCCCGCTCGACGATCTGAACGCGATGCTCGATGTGCTCGAGGAGGTCGCGATTGGCTGAGCTGCGCGTGCTGGTCACCGATTCGATCGCCGAATCGGGCCTCGACATCCTCCGCTCCGCGAGCGATGTCGAGCTCGATTACCGTCCCGGACTCAAAGGCGACGAGCTGCTGCAGGCCGTCGCGCAATCGGACGCCCTGATGACGCGCAGCGGCACTGCCGTCACGCAGGAGCTCGTGAATGCCGGAACGCGGCTGCGCGTCGTCGGACGCGCGGGTGTGGGGCTCGATAACGTCGATGTCGACGCGTGCACGGCGCGCGGCATCCTCGTCATCAACGCGCCGACGGCGAACATCATGTCGGCCACCGAGCACACGATGGCGATGCTGCTCGCGGTCTGCCGCAACATCCCCGAGGCGCATGCGAGCGTGAAGCGCGGGGAGTGGACGCGCTCGAAGTTCATGGGCACCGAGCTCGAAAAGAAGACGCTCGGCATCATCGGATTCGGACGCATCGGCACGCGCCTGTCGCGACGCGCGCGCGGCTTCGACATGCACGTCATCGCGTACGACCCGTACATCGCGGACAGCGTGTTTCAGCAGCATTCCGTCGAGCGCGTGTCGCTCGATGAGCTACTGTCGCGCGCCGATGTCATCACCGTGCACACGCCGCTCACCGATGAAACGCGCGGCATGCTCGGCGCGGACGAGATCGCGAAGATGAAGGCTGGCGTGATCGTCCTCAACATCGCGCGCGGCGGGATCTACCAGGAGCAGGCGCTCGCTGACGCGCTCAACAGCGGCAAGATCGCGGCCGCCGCGGTCGACGTGTACGTCGAGGAGCCGCCGGGCAAGGAGCATCCGCTGCTCAACGCGAAGAACATCATCCTCTCGCCGCACATCGGCGCGAACACGATCGAGGCGCAGGATCGCGTGGCGGTCGAGACGTCGCGGATGGTCATCGAAGCATTGCGGGGATCGATTTTCGTTTCCGCGGTGAACCTGCCGTTCGAAGGCGATTCCGATGCCGCGCCGCTGATCAATCTCGCCGAGCGCCTCGGCTCATTCGCCGCGCAGGTCATCAACGGTCCGGTCAATCGCGCGCAGATCGAGTTGTGGAACGTGCCCGACCGGCTGCAGAAGATTCTCTCGATCGCCGCGCTCAAGGGCCTGCTGTCGTCGCGCGTCGGCAACGTGAATTTCGTCAACGCCGAACAGATCGCGCAGCAGCGCGGCATCACGATCGGCTCGAGCTCCGACCCGAATCCGCGCGACTACGCGAACCTCATCACGTTCCGCGCATCGTCGCAGCACGACGAGGTGTGTGTGTCCGGCACGCTGTTCAGCGAGCGCAGTCAGCGCGTGGTGTCGGTCAACAACTTCCGGATCGAATTCAAGCCGGAAGGACACATGCTCTACATCATCAACAAAGACGTCCCGGGCGTCGTCGGCCGCGTCGGCACGATCCTCGGCGAGCACCTCGTCAACATCGCCGAGTACAACCTCGCGCGCACCACGAGCGGCGGCAAGGCGATGAGCGTGGTGACGATCGACTCCGCCCCTGCCGCGGACGCGGTGTCGGCGCTGCGTTTGAATCCGGCGATCGAGGAAGTGAAGCTGGTTCGCTTGTAGAATCGGACCGATGCTGTACCGCGAGCTCGGGAAGACAGGAATCAAAGTCAGCGAGGTCGGCTTCGGGGCGTGGGCTATCGGCGGCCCGACCGAGGCGTCGGGCGTGCCGATCGGCTGGGGCAAAACGTCCGACGACGAGTCGCTTGCCACCATCCGCCGCGCGCGCGATCTCGGCGTCAACTTCTTCGACACTGCCGACAGTTACGGCTTCGGCCGCAGCGAGTCACTCCTCGGCATCGTGCTCTCGCGCAAGCGCCAGGACGTGATCATCGCGACGAAAGTCGGCAACGCGCGCACCGGCGGCGGCGAGCTGCACAAGGATTTTTCGAAGCAGCACATCTTCGTCGCGGTCGATCAATCGCTGCGCCGGCTGCGCACCGACTACATCGACCTCTATCAACTGCACAATCCGACGATCCAGGATCTGCGCCGCGAAGAGATTCAGGAAGCGATGGAGCGGCTGCAGGAAGTGGGCAAGATCCGTTTCTGGGGCGTGTCGATTTCAACACCCGAAGATGGCATCGAGATCATGGCGCACGGCTGGGGCTACACGCTGCAGGTGCTTTACAACGTGCTCAATCAGGCGCCGGAACAGCTGCTGCTGCCGACGGCGAAAGAGAAGGGCTACGGCATCATCGCGCGCGTTCCGCTCGCATCGGGATTGCTCACCGGCAAGTTCCACGCGGACACCGCATTCACCACCGATGACGTGCGCCAGAACTTCCTCACGCCACGGCGGCTGCAGGAAGCGACCGATCGCGTCGACGAAGTGAAGGCGATCATCGGCGGCACCGCACGCAATCTCGCCGAAGGTGCGCTGCGATTCATCCTCGCGAACGACGCCGTATCGAGCGTCATCCCCGGCGCGCGCAACGTGCATCAGATGGAGATGAACGTCGCGGCGTCCGAGGCGCGGTTGCCGGAGGATGTCGTGGAGAAGCTGCGGGCGCGGCTCGGCGACTACAACTTCTATCAGCGGCACGCGATCAGGATTTAGGGTCCATCTTCCGCCGCAGCGCGTAGCCGACCGCTTCCGCGCGCGTGTGCAGCCGCAGCTTGTCGAGGATGTTGCGCACGTGGAACTTCACCGTGTTCTCGCTGAGGTTGAGATGGCTGGCGAGCTTGCGGTTCGACGTGACGCCTTCGACCATCAGCTCGAGCACTTCGCGCTCGCGATCGGTCAGCGCATCGGCGTCGGGCTCCGCGGCCGGACGCGCGGCGCCGGGCTTGGCGAACTCCTGCAGCAGCTTGCGCGCGAGGCTCGGCGTCAGCGCGGGCTCGCCGGCGTTCGCGCGATCGAGCAGCGCGAAGAATTCGTCCGCTTCGAGATTCTTCAGCAGGTAGCCCTGCGCGCCCGCTTTGATCGCATCGAACAGCGTTTCATTCTGCTCGGACGCGGTCAGCGCGATGACCTTCATATCCGGCATCTGCGCCGTCAGTTCGCGCGTCGCGGAGACGCCGTCGAGCTCCGGCATCTGAATGTCCATCAGCACCAGATCGGGCTTCAGCTCCAGCGCGAGCTCGATCGCCTGCCTGCCGTTGCGCGCTTCGCCGATGACTTCATGTCCGCGCGATTGCAGCAGACTTCGGAGGCCGTCGCGAAACAGCGAGTGGTCGTCGGCGATGAGAATCCGCATGCGTCCTTGCAGTTTATCCCGCTCGGCATGAACCTCAAGCCAGCGGAACTTCCACGCGAATCGTCGTGCCTTTCCCCGGTGTGCTGTCGATGACGAACCGTCCGCCGATCGACTCGCTCCGCTCGCGCATCGTCGCCATGCCGAAGCGCGGAAACACAGTCGGATTGCGCGCGGTCTGCTGCAGGCCGACGCCGTCATCCGCGATGGTGAGAAAGAGGATTCCTTCACGGCGTCGCAGGTCGACTTTCGCCGTCGTCGCCTTCGCGTGCTTGCGGACGTTCGTCAGTCCTTCCTGAATGATGCGCACGAGTTGCAGCTCCATGCCCGGCGTCAGCTCGAGCGTGCTGTCGACGATCAGCTGCGTCGCGATTCCGGTCTGGTCCATCCAGCGATCGGCGTATTCGCGCAGCACGTCTTCGAACGATTGCGATGGACCGGGCAGCGTGCGCAGATCGACGATCGCTTCGCGCACGTCGCCATACGCCTCGCGCGCCGCGTTGCCGAGTTGCCGCAACTGATCGAGTCCATCGTCGGTTTTGCCCTGGCGGATGTACTCCGTCGCGGCCTGCGTCTTCGTGCTCACGTAGCCGAGGACCTGCGCGATGCCGTCGTGCATCTCGTGCGCGATGCGCAGGCGCTCCTGCGCGACCGCGAGATCGGCGACCTGGCGATGCAGATGCGCGTTGTCGATGGCGACCGCGGCTTGCACGGCGAAGCGCACCAGTGTTTCCTCATCGCTCTCGGTGAATTGCGATCCGTCGTTTTTCTCGCTCAGATAAAGGTTGCCTTTGAACGGACCTTTGCATGTGATCGGAACCGCGAGCAGCGATCGCATCACCGGGTGATTCGGCGGAAAACCGTGTGAGCGTGAATCGCGTCCGATGTCGGTCAGGCGCAGAAGCTCGCCTTCGCGGAGCACGACGCCGAGGAGTCCGTGGCCGACGGGTGGCGGTCCGATGCGCGCGCGGACTTCCGGCGAAACGCCCGAGGTGATGAATGCTTCGATCGAGCCGTCGTCGCGAACGACGGAGAGAGCGCCGTACTTCGCTCCGACGAGGCCGCACGCCTGCGCGACGACTTTGTTCAGTACCGAGTCCAGTCCGAGCTCCGCGGTGACATCGAGTCCCGCGCCGTGCAGTGCGAGCAGCTCCTGATTGTGCCGCTCCAGCCGCGACTGCATCTTTCCGATCGCGCGCACCATCACGATGCTGACGGCGATCAGCGCGAGTGCGGCGATTGCATCGAGCGTGACGCGGCCGGCCAGCGTCGTCACACCGAGGAGTGATTCACGCGTCAGCTCGAGGATCGTCACCAGGACGATCGGCGCAAGCACAGCCAGCCATCGAAGATGTTTGACAGTCACCAGCAGCTCTGTTTCCAGAGAGTATGCCGCGGTCTGCATCGGATGCTGACATTGTTCGTTTCAACTTCAGACGAAACCAACTCCGATCGGGCGGTCTCCTTCACGTGGCTGGGCGGGGCGCACCACCCCGCGGGGTGGGTCCCGGAGTGCGGCGGCCATGCCGCCGCTGTTTCGAACCGCGGCCATGCCGCGGTTTCGGGCGGGGGGCGTGGCCGCCCTTGCAGGAATCAGCGGCGGCATGGCCGCCACACTCCGGACCGCGGGGTGTGTCACAACGGGGTTGTATCCGCCATCACCCATCCATGTGCGCTGAGCCACCCCCGGGGGTGGCGCGAAAACGTTGCAGCGGGCGCATCTTGTCCATCGTGAAGGGAGCAACCATGCCTACTCCGTACAACATCGACATCCAGGAACACTGCACGACCTGCACGCTGCACAAAGGCGCCTTCTGCAAACTGCAGCACGATTCGCTCGAGACGCTCGATCACATCAAGTACACCAGCGTGTATCCGAAAGGATCGCTCCTGTTCGTCGAAGGCGAGCAGCCGCGCGGCGTGTTCGTGCTCTGCAGCGGACGCGCGAAGCTGACGATGTCGTCGTCGGAGGGGAAGCGTCTCATCACGAAGATCGCGGAGCCGGGCGAGATCATCGGCGTCAGCGCCTCGATCCTCGGCAAACCGTACGAAGTCACCGCGGAGACGGTGGAGCCGTCGCAGGTGAACTTCATCCGCCGCGACGATTTCCTCCGCCTCCTGTCATCGCATTCCGATGCGTGCATGAACGCGGCGCAGCAGCTGAGCGCCGAGCATCTGTCCGCGGAGCGCGGGATTCGTTCGCTCGGCCTTGCGCAGACGACGACGGAGAAGCTCGCGAAGCTCATCCTCGACTGGACCGAAGCGGGCGACGAAACGCCGGCGGGTGTACGCCTCAAAGTGCTGCTCACGCATGAAGAAATCGGCCAGATGATCGGCAGCACGCGCGAAACCGTGACGCGACTCCTCAGCGAGTTCCGCCGCAAGAAATACATCGACATCAAGGGCTCGACGTTGTTCGTGACGAACACAGGAGCGCTGCGACAGGCGGTGACGATTTAAGCGAGCGAGGTTGGTGTCCCCGGCTGGTTAACCCACTGAAACAGCACACGGTTACGGCTGACGAGACACGACTTCACGCCGGAGGAAGTGCGCGGCGAGGGCGCGCAACTGCGTGCGCGTACGCGTTCCGAAGAGCCTCAAGGTGCTTTCGCCGCACGCCCAAGCGAGCGGCGTTCCGTCGAGCATCACGGCGCGCGCGGGGGGCTTCTTCTGCGGCGGTGAACTCATAACGCCCGTCAGCTTGTCGAGTTGGAACGAACCGATTTTGACTTGGCTACTGCGAAAGCCGATGCCGACGCCGTACGACGAGAGCGGCGTGCGCGACGGCTGGAAGAGCGCCTTGAAAACAATTCCGCCAGCGCCCGTCGGGCCACGGCAAAGCTCGGCCCGCTCATCGAGCAGTTTCATCGATCTGACCAGCGGCAGTACCGCTGGCGGAGCGGCATTCCCGCTCGTTTTTCATGTTTCGAAGGAGCTACGCGCATCGCTAAGCTGCGCGAGAATCACGATGACGTTAGCGATAGGTGTGTCGAACAAGGGGGCGTACGATGCCGATTTGGGATGAGGGTCTGAGCGGGATTCACCGCGCGATCGCAGCCGAAGAGTCTTCGCCGATTCACATCCTGGCTGGACCAGGCACCGGAAAAACCTTCGCGATGATGCGGCGCATCGCGCGCCTCATCGAAGAAGAGGGGTGCAGCCCGAAGAACATCCTCGCCGTGACGTTTACGCGCACCGCAGCTCGCGATCTGAAGGACCAACTCGCACACCTTGGGATCGAGGGCGCTGATGAGGTTCGCGCGACCACTCTACATGCGCTTTGCTTCTCGATTCTGTCGAAGCAGGAGGTTTTTGATCTCACGGGACGCGCTGCTCGGCCGATCCTCGATTTCGAAATGGACCTGCTCATCGAGGATCTCGCGGACCGATTCGAAGGGAAAAGGGAAGTACGCAAACTGATCGAGGCATACGAAGCGGCTTGGGCGCGGCTCCAACATGAGGAACCCGGATTCGCGGCGACTGAAGCGGATCAAGCGTTTGAAAACGCGCTGCTGGATTGGCTGCAGTATCACCGGAGCATGCTGATCGGCGAACTCATTCCTCTGACCCTGGCGTTCCTCCGACAGAATCCGGCGATGGACGTCCTGCCCCAGTTCGATCATGTGCTTGTCGACGAATACCAAGACCTCAACAAGGCCGATCAAGAACTGATCGAGCAACTCGCGGTGAACGGCACGCTCACCGTGATCGGCGACGACAATCAATCGATTTACCGCTTCCGTCATGCGAATCCGGACGGAATTCGCACTTTTCAGCTGACGCATCCGGGTACGGTGCCTTACGAAATCCAGGAGTGCCGACGATGCCCGCCGAACATCGTC
>DATEZA010000294.1:0-10759 GCA_035255945.1 Thermoanaerobaculia bacterium | reverse complement strand
GTATTGACATGTGCGACGAGTTGCCGCGTCCGCGGTTCCTCTACTCGTCGCCGGTCACCGGCCGCACCGGCGGCGGCAGCTCCGGCGCGCCGGTGATCATCGACGGCGGCTTGATCGTCGGCCAGCTCTACGGCGTCTGCGGGGAGAATCCCGACGAGCCGTGCGATCCGAATTACGCGGTCGATGGTGCGTTCGCCGTCTCCTATGAACGATTGAAGTCATTCATCGATCCGGACCCGCCGCCGCTCCGCCGGCGAGCGACATCGACGCACTGATTTCGCCGGAAATGAAAACGCGGCCTTTTGGGCGCGTTCAGGATTAGCGTTTGGAGCGGGAAACCGGACGCATCGCCTTTCGCATCGCGCCGATCAGCCGTTCGTCGACGTCAACTGCGCGGCCATCCCGGAAGAGCTGATCGCGCATACGGCATCCGCGTCGAGCGAAGCTGAGGCGAGGTAGGGTTTGCGTGCCGTGGCGCCTCTCCTCATCAGGGAGGAAGCGAGCCATGCCGTTCAAGGTCCGGAAGAACACCGCCCACGCGAGCGATGCTTCGGGTGTCGTCTCCAAACTGTCCGACACCACGCGCGCCGCGGCGCAGCGCCACGCATGGCGCGATCCGAAGATCCGGTCGTTCGTCTATTGCCACGATGACGTGCAGCTTCCCGCGGGATTGTTCCGGAAAGGCGATGCCGTGTTTTTCTCCGGCGAGCCGAAGCCGGCCGAAGGTTCGGCGGCCACCGATCTGCTGGTGAAGGATTTCTTCGTGACCGGTTACTCGGTGGTCAATCGTCCGGGAACGCTGTCCGACCTCGCCTGCTATCAGCTTTCCGACGGCACGCCGCTATTCGACTTTGCGATCATCTCCGCCGCTCGTTTCAAGGGCAGCGTCAACGCGCCGGATATCTACGTCTCGGATGACGTTGCGGCGGTCCTGAGCTCCGGAGGGATCAGTGCGCTGCAGGACCTCGGCGTCATCGTGCTGCTCTCGGTCGCCGGCGCGTCCGAGCCGGCAGGATGGTCGACCTGCCCGAACGATACCGTCGCGAGGTCGGTCGCGCAGCAGTTGATGGACGTAGTCACGCAATACAACCTCGACGGCATCGATATCGACGACGAGTATTCCAGCGGCGACACGAACAATACGTCGATGATCATGGTCGTCGACGCGTTTCGGCAGATGAACCCGTACTACTGGGTGACGAAGGCGCTGTTCGAGGATTCGACGTACTTCACGGCGAGCTGGAACGGCATCACGCTGGCGCAGCTCCTCAGCTACGGCTGGGAGATGTACTACGGCGATTCGGATTGCACCAGCCTCCTGTCGCCGTATGTCGCCAATGGAATGAGTGCGTGGCAGCTCGCCGGAGGAGCGGACGCGGGCGAGACCGGCAGCCCGAGCGCGCTCGCCAACTGCATCGTCAACAATAACTATGGCGGGATGATGGTGTGGAAGGTCGGTGATGCGACGACGAGCTATCTGTCCGATATCTCGAACGCGCTGTTCAACTCAGCCACGACGACGCCGGACGGCTGTCTTTCGACCAGCACCTGAGAAAAAGAAAAGGCCGCGATTTCTCGCGGCCTTGTTTGATTAGCGTTTGGAGCGGGAAACCGGACTCGAACCGGCGACATCAACCTTGGCAAGGTTGCACTCTACCAACTGAGTTATTCCCGCTTACGGACGGCGAAGCTTATTCAGCGTTCGAAGCGCTGTCAAGCGCCGTGTATCGCCTCTAACGACCCCCATCGCGTTCCTATTTCCGGAGATAACGCCCGTGAAGTGTCCGCAGATGATGGAGCTCGTGACCGGCGACGTGGAAGGCGAGACCGCGCGCCGACGCGCTGTAGCCGTTCACGGTTCCGCGGCGCAGCGACGCTTCGTCGGACAGCGACGCGAACAACGCGATCGATGCCTGCCGAACCGAGCGGTAGTCCGCGAGCAGGTCCGCAAGCGTGCGCTGCTCGAAGTTCGCGCCGGCGACGTACTCGTTCTCATCGAAGCCGGGCAGCGGCCGCTCGTCGCCGCGCGCGACGCAGAGCGCGCGATACGCGAAGATCCGCTCGTCATCGATGAGATGTCCGAGGACTTCCTTTAACGTCCACTTGCCCGGCGCGTAGGTGACACCGGCGGCGGTGTCGTCGCTGAACGCGCCGAACAGATTCAGCACGAGTTGCTCCTGATCGCGCAGCGCGGCGATCGCATCATCGCCCGCGACGTAATCGATGTCGCTCTTCGCATACGCCGCGAATTCGCCATCCTCGGGACGTCCTGGTTTCATGCGGTGCTCCTTTGTGGCTCCCTCTCCCCGCGAGCGGGGCGAGGGTAACGGTGGCGAAGTGTCTCGACAAATGCACGGTCCGCCTTCGTCGACACCAGCTCGAGCGGCGAGTAGCCGCGCGACCACGCGCAGTAGAACGTGATTACCAGCGCGACGCCGGTGATCGCGAAATTCTGCCAGCCGTTCAGCGGCCACTGACCATCCCACGACAGCTCCGGCGTGCGCGAGAAGGGGAGGAAGTACGGGATCGGCCACTGATAGCCGTCCGGTCCGCGTGCACCGATGATGTCGCCGACGATGTGCGAATGAAACGCGATCGCCGCGAGCATCGCGGTCAGCCATCGTCGCTGCGCGAGCGCGAACGCGGCGGCCGTCACCACCATCGCGAAGCCGATGTTGTGCGCCAGCACGTGGTGATAGTCGGTCCACCAGAGCAGCGGATGATTCGTGTCGCGGGTGGGGATCTCGGTGAGCATGCCGAGGCCGTCGATGTCGGGGATCACGGCGGCGGCGGTGATCAGTGCGCGCTCGCGGCGATTGAGCGACGGTGAAACATTCGCGATGCACCAACCGATGAAGAAGTGCTCGACGACGTTCACCGGGCCACTACACCGCGTCGGGCGACGGCGCGTCAAGCGCCGCGCGGACGGCGCGCAGCAGCACGTTCGTCGGCACCGGCTTCTCCAGAAAACGGACGCCTGGTTCGAGCAGCCCCTGCTCCGCGATCGCGTTGTCCGTGTAGCCGGACATGTAGATCACCGGCAACCGCCGGCGCCGTTCGCGCGCGGCCTCGGCGAGCGTGCGGCCGTTGCGATCCGGCAGCACGACATCGGTCAGCAGCAGATCGATCTTCACGCCGGGATTTCTGGTCAGCGCGAGCGCCTCCGCGTGCGTCGACGCTTCCAGCACGTGATAGCCCTGCTCTTCGAGCGTCTCGCGCAGGATCGTGCGCACGAGCTGTTCGTCTTCGACCACCAGAATCGATTCCGTTCCGCGCGCGGGGAGCACCGCCGCATCGTCGGCGTCTTCGACCGGGGCAATCGGTCCGCTGACACGCGGGAAAAAAATCTTGAACGTCGTCCCCTGACCGACTTCGCTGTAGAGCCAGATCTGCCCGCCGGTCTGATCGATGATGCCGCGCACGACGGCCAGTCCGAGTCCCGAGCCGCGGCCGCGCGTGGAGAAGAACGGATCGTAGATCTGATCGCGGATGTCGGGCGGAATGCCCATGCCGGTGTCGCTGACGATGAGCTCCACGAAGTCGCCTTCGCGCAGATGCGGACGCTGGCGCACGTACGCCGCATCGACGCGCACATTGCGCGTCTCGACCGTCAGCGCGCCTCCTCTCGGCATCGCCTCCTTCGCGTTGATGGCGAGGTTCATCAGCACCTGGTGCAACTTGCTCGGGTCGGCGTAGATGTTCCACAGCCGTTCCTCGGTGTGCGTGCGCAGCGCGATGTGCTCGCCGATGCTCGATGCGAGGAGCTGCATGGTGTTGATGACGATGTCGTTGAGGCTCACGATCTGCGGCTGCAGCACCTGGCGCCGCGCGGCGGCGAGCAGTTGTTGCGTGAGGTCGCGGCTGCGCGTCGCCGCGGCGCGGACATCGTGGATGTAGCGCCGCTGCGGCTCCTGCGCGCCGTTCACGCGCGACAGCAGCTCGATGCGCGAGAAGATCACCATCAGCATGTTGTTGAAGTCGTGCGCGATGCCGCCGGCGAGCTTGCCGAGACTCTCCAGCTTCTGCGATTGCAGGAGCTGCGCTTCGAGCGTGCGGCGCTGCGTCTCGTCGTGCGTGACGGTGACGTAGCCGAGGCGCCGGCCGCCGCGGTCGAGCATCTGCGTGCGGACGATGTGCGCCCAGTAGCGGGTGCCGTCCTTGCGCATGCGCCATTCCTCGAACTCGATTCGTCCGCTCTGCGCGAGCTGTTCGAGCTCCCTGCTCAACGTGTCCGGCTCGCAGTCGCCGCGCAGCTCCGTCACCGGTTTTCCGATCACTTCCGGGCCGGTGAAGCCGGTGATCTTCTCCGCGCCGGTGTTCCAGGTGACGATTCGTCCTTCCAGATCGAGGAGGAAAATCGCGTAGTCCTGAATGCTGTCGACGAGCAAGCGGAACTTCTCTTCGCTTTCCCACAACGCGTCGTCGATGCGCGCGTGCTCGCGCGCTTCGTGCGAGTGGCGCGAGAGTGCAACCGTGATCACGCGCTGCAGCTCCGCTTCATCGAACGGCTTGACCAGATAGCCGTACGGCGCGGAGCCCATCGCGCGGTCGACCGTCGTCGTGTCGCCGTGCGCGGTGAGAAACACGATCGGCGTCTGCTGCCGGTCGTGGATCGCTTTCGCCGCTTCGATGCCGTCCATGGGGCCTTTGAGGCGGATGTCCATCAGCACGAGATCGGGCCGGTGCTTCACCGCGGCGTCGATGGCGTCGCGTCCGTTGTTCACGATCGCCAGCACCTCGCACCCGAGGTTGCGCAGCGTGGCGGCGAGATCCATCGCCACGATCGACTCGTCCTCGACCACCACGATGCGCGCTTCAGCCATGGGCCGCACGCTCTGCCGGGAATTCGATTCGAAATTCGGTACCGGCGATGCTGCGCACTTCGAGAGTGCCGTCGATCTGCTGCACCAGTCCGCGCACGAGCTGCAGACCGAGGGTGTCGATGGACTGCAGATCGAATTGCGGCGGAAGGCCGACGCCGTTGTCGCGGATGGTCATCACACAAGTGCCGTCGTTGCGCTCCAGGCGGACATCGATCGTGCCGCGTCCGCCCGGAAACGCATGCTTCAGCGCGTTGGAGACGATCTCGTTGACCACGAGACCGCACGGCACGGCGGTGTCGATATCGAGGAAGACGTCGGCGCCGGTGACGTCGAGGGAGACCGCCTTCGGCTCGACGGCGAACGATTTGAAGAGCAGCTCGCCGAGGGTGCGGACGTAGTCGCCGAAGTTGATCCGTGTCAAGTTCTTCGCCTGATAGAGCTTCTCGTGCACCAGTGCCATCGAGCGGATGCGCAGCTGCGTCTCGTCGAAGATCGAACGGGCGTGCGCATCGCCGATGTTCGCGGCCTGCAGACGGAGCAGGCTCGACGTGATCTGCAGGTTGTTCTTGACGCGATGATGGATCTCCCGCAGCAGCGCTTCTTTTTCGCGCAGCGACGTCTGGATCTGCTCTTCGAATGCGCGGCGTTCGGTGACGTCGCGAACGATGCTGATGACGAGCGACTCGTGCCCGGTACGCAGCGGGCTGAGACTGATCTCGACCGGAAACTCGCTGCCGTCTTTCCTGCGTCCGGTGAGTTGACGTCCGGCGCCCATCGGCCGCGTCTTCGCATCGGCGGAGTAGTCGGAACGGTCGGAGATGTGCCGTCCCCGCGAGCGCTCCGGCACGAGGATCTCGATCGGCTGGCCGATCAGCTCTTCGCGCGCGTAGCCGAACATCTGCTCGGTCGCGCTGTTGACGACGCTGATGGTGCCGCGGTTGTCGACGACGATGATCGAGTCGGGTGCCGATTCGAGCAGTCCGCGGAAGCGCGCCTCCGCCAGCCGCTGCGTGGTCATGTCGCGGATGATGCTGGTGATGAGCGTGCCGTTTTCGGTCTCGATCGGGCTGAGGCTGATCTGAACCGGAAACTCCTCGCCATTCGCGCGCAGACCGCGCAGCTCGCGGCCGAGGCCCATCGGCCGTGTGCGCGGCGAATGCGAGTAGTGCTCGCGCTGCAGATGATGGCCGTCGCGGTAGCCGGCGGGGATGAGGATCTCGACGTTTTGCCCGAGGAGCTGCGGCGGCGCGTGGCCGAACATCTGCCCGGCGAGCGCATTGGCGGCGACGATGCGGCCGTGCGTATCGACCACCACGATCGCGTCGGGAGCGGCTTCCAGAAAGGCCTGGAACTTTGCGTCGAGCGCGCCGTCAGGCTCGCCGATGTTCGAGCGCTGCAACTCGGGTCCTCCTGTGAAACAGAGTGACTCAAAATGGAAATTACCTACTACGTCGGTAACGACCGACACCGGGACTAAACCGGTGACTTAGAGACAACTCCCACAGGGTGGCTGCTCAATAAGCTGGCCACGATTACGGCTTCGAATGTTTCGACAACGGAGCGGGCGTAATAAGGATTAGGTCGGGAATTCACAATGCGCTACAGAAATGCTCGAGAGCCGCGGTATTGGACGATAAGGCCGAATTTCATCAATGAATTAGTTCGTCCGTAAAGCCGCCTCGCACACGGGCGTAGAATGCCGCCCATCCCATGCTGGCACTCATCCTGGCGATGCTCGTCGCGCCGCCGGCGCCACACGTCCCCATCGCGTACGCAACGACGCGCGCCGCCAACGGCAAGTCACTCCACGAGGGGGAGATCGTCACCCTCGCCGGCACCGCGAACATCGACTCGGCCGCGCTCTATCGCGACGTCACGAAGTTCTACATCGAGGACGACAAGAACGGCATCGCCGTCTTCTCCCAGCAGCCGCTCGAGGTGCACGTCGCGCTCGGCGATGTCGTGCGCGTCACCGGCGCGATCAACACGTGGTCGGGCAGCATCGAGCTGATCGTTCAGGACGTCGAAGTCATCTCGCACGGGCGCGCGCCGCAGCCGCAGATCGTCAGCGCATCGGAGCTGCTGACGGACCGCTATTACGGACGTTTGATTCAGACGCGCGGGCAGGTGCTGGAGATCGTGCGCCGGCAACGTGGCACCGATGTGCGCGTGCACGCCGGACGCGATCTCATCACGCTGCACATCACCGAGACGCAGCAGAAACAGATGCCGCAGTTCGAAACGGGGGAGACGCTGCTCGTCACCGGCATCGGCTCGACGTTCATCGTCGGCAATCCGCCGCGGCCGACGCCGCAGATCCTGCCGCGCTACGCGTCGGACATCGAAGTCGTGCACGCGCCGCCGCTCTTCACGCGCGGCGATGCCATGCAGGCGGCCGCGATCGCCGGCCTCGTGGTGATGCTCATCGTGGTGTGGAACATCAGTCTGCGCCGCCGCGTGCAGCGCGAGATCGCAGAACATCGCGAAAGCGAAGCGCGATTCGAAGCGGTCGCCGAAACGGCGCCGGTGGCGATCTTCATCTACCAGGGGACGGTCTTCCGTTACGTGAACCACGCGGCGGAACAGATCACCGGCTACAGCACGGAGGAGCTGGTCGGACGCGAGTTCTGGCACATCGTCGATCCGGAGTTCGCGGAGATGATCCGCGAGCGCGGCGCGGCCCGCCTGCGCGGCGAACCGGTCGCACCTCGCTACGAGTTCCGCATCATCCGCAAAGACGGCTCGCGCGTGTGGCTCGATTTCAGCGCGACGACGATTCAGTACGGCGGCGAGCCCGCGGCCCTCGGCACCGCGTTCGACATCACCGAGCGCAAACGCGCCGAGGAGATTCTGCAGCAGAGCGAGAAGCGGTTTCGCGAGCTGGTGGAGAACAGCAGCGATGCGATCGCGCTGCTCGATCCGAGCGGAACCTTGCTCTGGGTCGGACCTTCGACGGAGCGCGTCCTCGGCTACACCGAATCGGAATCGATCGGACAGAACGCACTCGATCTCGTGCATCGCGACGATCGCCGCGACGTCGAAAGCCGCATGGAGACGCTGTTGCGCACGCCGCGCGCGAGCGCGAGCGGCACGTTCCGCGCGCGGGCGAAGGATGGACGCTGGCTCTGGCTGGAAATGATCGGCACGAACCTGCTCGACGAGCCGGCGGTCGGCGCGATCGTGACGAACTATCGCGACGTCAGCGAGCGGAAAAAAGCGGAGGAGGAGATGAAGCATCAGGCCCTCCACGACACGCTCACCGGTCTGCCGAATCGCAATCTCTACCAGGACCGGCTCGGCCTCGCGCTCGCGCATGCCCGGCGCAGCGGACGTCCGCTCGCCGTCATGTTCGTCGACATCGATCTCTTCAAGCTGATCAACGACAACCTCGGACACACCATCGGCGACCGGCTGCTGCAGGAGGTCGGACAGCGCCTCAGCGGATGCGTGCGCTCGAGCGACACGGTCGCGCGCGTCGGCGGTGACGAGTTCATCGTCGTCATCGAGGACCTCGAACGGACGGACACCGCGCTCGATGTGGCGGACAAGGTCCTGGAGGCGATCGGACGAACGTACGCCATCGACGGACATCAGCTGCACGTCACCGCGAGCGTCGGCATCAGCATCTTTCCGAACGACACGGAAGATGCGGATGCGCTCACGCGGAACGCGGACAAGGCGATGTATCGGGCGAAGGAGCTCGGACGGAACAACGTGCAGCTCTTCACGCCGGAGATGAACGATCGCTATCGCAGCCGGCTGCTGTTCGAGGCGGGATTCCGCCGCGCGCTCGATCAGCAAAATTTCGTGCTGCATTACCAGCCGATCGTCGCGGCGCGCGATGGACGTGCGGCGGGGGTGGAAGCGCTGGTGCGCTGGCAGGATCCGGAGCGCGGGCTGGTGTTTCCGGACGAGTTCATTCCGGCCGCCGAAGAAACGCGGATGATCATTCCGCTCGGCGCGTGGGTGCTGCGCACCGCGTGCGAACAGCTGCGCGACTGGCTGATGCCGGACATGCAGGTGTCGGTGAACCTGTCGGTGCGGCAATTTCATCAGCGCGATCTGCTGGCGATGGTCGATGCGGTGCTGCGCGAGACGAAGCTCGATGCGGCGAAGCTCGAGCTGGAGATCACCGAATCGGTGGCCATGCAGAACGTCGACCTCACCCGCAGCCTGCTGCAGGAGCTTCGCGCGCGCGGCGTGCGCATCGCCATCGACGATTTCGGCGCCGGGCAGTCATCGCTGCTCTACCTGCGGCAGTTCCCGATCAACACGATCAAGATCGATCGCGTGTTCGTGCACGAGATCACGAGCAAGGCGAGCGACGCCGCGATCGTCGGTGCCGTCATCCGCCTCGCCCACGACCTCGGCCTCACCGTGACCGCGGAGGGCGTGGAGACCGAGGATCAGCGCGATTTTTTGATCGCCAGGGAGTGCGATTACCTGCAGGGATACCTGTTCAACCGGCCGATGGCGGCGGATGAGGTGTACGTGCGGTTGAGGGGGTGAGCGGGGGGTGGGGGATGGGGGATTGAACGCAGAACGCAGAACGCAGAACGAAGAACGAAGAATTGAGAACTAAGGTGGCGCTTCGCGCACGTCCTTTTTCTTAATTCTTATTCTGCGTTCTGCGTTCTGCGTTCAATCCCCGGTAAGTTCTTCTATGGCCACAGACGGCTACCAGTGGCGCATGGTGAAGTTTCACGCAACGAATTAGCCCCTCGTCATCCCGAGCGTAGTCGAGGGACCTGGGGGGGCGGTGGCTCGATTAGCGCGCCACCACACCCCCCAGGTCCCTCGACTACGCTCGGGATGACGGCCCCATCAGAACACGATCGACCAACCCGGCTTGCTTGCCTGCGCTTTCGTGTACGAGACGCCGTCGACAACTTTGCCGGCGCCGTCGAGGAGCGTGATCTTGCCGCCGCTGTTCGAGAGCTGCATCGGCGGTCCGATCTTCACACGGATGGCGTCGCCCGATGCGAGTGCGCCGGACAATACGAATTGATTGTTGTTGCGGTCGGAGAGCTTCCAGCCGGCGAGATTGATGTCATCGGGCGATGCGTTGACGATCGTCACGGTCTCGACTTCGACCGCGCCTTTCGAATTGGCCACTGCGGCGATGATGCGAATCCGCTCGGAGATTTCCGGAGGAGGAGGCGGCGGCGGCGTGGTCGTGTCGTCCGTCGGCCCCACGACGCCGGTCGGATTGCCGTGCTCGTCGACCTGCCACGACTGCGTCTGGAACGCGAGGAAGATCGCGACCCAGCGATTCTCGGACGGGATGTGGAAGAGCAGTGCGCCGTCCTGCCACGGTCCGTTGTCGCCCGCGAAGTTGCCGCTGTTGCCCTGATTGAAGTGAATGTCGTGAATGCCCTGGCCCGGCTTGAAGCCGAAGTACGGGTCCTTCTTGTTGTCTTTGAAGAAGCTGCCGTACGCGTAGATGCGCGCGCCCGACTCCGACATCACGCGCTGCACGTAGTGATCGATCTTGTCGTTCAGATCGTTGTCGTCGCCCTGGTCGGTCATCGGCAGCGGGACGAAATCGGCGCGGTGCAGATTGAGGCCGCCGCGCACGAAGTCGATGGCGATGCCGCCCGCCTGCGAGGGAACGGTGTGATGTCCGTCCGGCAATGCTGCGAGCTGCGTCGTGAACGGATGCATGAACGCTTCATCGATGTGGTAGAGCACTTCCGACTTGTCGACGCTCTGCACGTTGACGGCGATGCGGTAACTCTGTCCCGCCGCTTCGACGCGCACTTCGTAATGATTCTTCTTCGGTGTGGCGAGCTGACGATCGCTCACGCCACCGATCAGGACTCCATATCCCGGTACCGGCATGGTCCCCTCCTTGATTGAATGCAGGAATTAGATCACGATTTCAGGCCTTCCATCGCCACGGAAACGTTGCGTCCGCAACCGGACGGAATGCGTCC
>DATEZA010000293.1:0-15645 GCA_035255945.1 Thermoanaerobaculia bacterium | reverse complement strand
ATCGACTGCGCGCCTTCGACATCGCCGCCGAAGAGCCGCGCACGGGCGCGGATCGGCTCCGGAACGCCGGTCATCGACGCCACGACCGTCGCCACGATCGCACCGCCGGGCGCCGTCTCGATGCCGTGGCCGTGCGCGTTGCTCGGCGTCATGCGGCGATTGAGCAGAAAGCGAATCGCCGCGCCGCGCACATCCGATTGCCACGAGCCGACGCGATCGTTCACTGCGAGCTGCAGCACGCGCAGTACCTGCTCGCGTCCGCGCGGCGTATCGAATTCGTTCGGACGATGGCGCGCGAGCCACGATTGCGCGAGCTCGCGCTGCTTCTCGACATCATTCAACTGTGCGCGCTCTTCGAGCTCGCGCAGATCGGCGGCGCGCGATGTCCACTCCGCAGATTCCCAGCGGTGATAGATGCCCGCCGCATGCGCGATGTCGCCCGATTTCGCGAACGAATCGAACGCGGAGCGCAGCGTCTCCGCGACCGGCGGCAACATCGCCACGGTTTCGTCGGGACCGATCGTCGCGACGAGCAGCGGCAGGCCGCGCGACGCGAATGCGGGATCGAGCAGCGCGCGCGCGAAGCCCTTCGTCGCGTGTGCGCGTGCCGCGTCGGTCAGCGCGGGCCAGCTCTCGAGGTACGCGTTCGATGCGAAGGTCGTCGCCGCATCGTCGCCCGGAAACATCCCGATGCCGATGCGCAGCGGCTCCTGCCACAGACGCGCATCCGTCGCGCCCGGCGCTCGCCGTTGCGATGCGTAAACGAGCTCGCCGAGCGTCGTCCAGTGCTGCGGCCAGCCGGGACGCGTGGCGAGTGCATCGAGCGTGATGTCGCGTGCCGCATCGAGCTCGCTGCCGAGCCGCTCGACCGCGCGCAGCCATTTCTCGCGCAGCTCCGGCGTGACATCCGTGAGATGCACCGTGCCGAATGCGTCGCTCAGCGCGATGTCGGCCACCACGTTCGCGCCGAGATCGGCGGCAGGAACGAGCGGCAGCGTCGACGCGATCTCCGGACGCCGATCCGCGACATCGAAATCGATCAGGAACTTCTCTGCGGCGGCCCGTAGGTCACGATCGCTCCGATACCGCGCAACCGACGCGATCGCAAGCGCGATTGCGGCGATCGCGAGGAGGCGCTTCATCGCGCGGCGACTCCCGCTCGCGTCACCGCTTCGACGTTCGTCTCGAACATCGCGATCTCCGCGGCGCGGCCCCATTGCTTCTCCACCCAGCGGCGCGCGGCCATCATGCGCGGCGGCCGCCGCGTGAGCGAATGCGCATCGGACGCGATGATGTGCACCAGTCCTCGCGCATGAAACTCTTCCGCCGCTGCGAGCGGCCCGCGGCCGAATTCGCCGAGGAGCGCGCCGGCGGTGATCTGGGTCATCGCACCTTTCGCCACGAGCGACTGCAGCCGATCGGGATTGCGCGCGAATTCGCCGTTGCGCTCGGGGTGCGCGATCACCGCCTGCACGTTCATCACCGACAGCTCGTGAAAGATGAACTCCGCATTTGCCGGCACGGCATACGCGGGAAATTCGATGAGCAGCGCCGATCCGCGATTGAGTCCAACCAGCGGCCCGCCGCTGCCGCGCTCCCACAGCTCGAGCACCTCGGACGCGAAGAAGTACTCGCATCCCGGCACGATCGCAGGCTCGCCGCCGAGAAGCGCGTTCAATCGCACGAGCAGGCGATCGCGTTCAGCGCGATCTTCGTTCAGCCACGGATCGCGAAGCACGTGCGGCGTCGCGACGATCGTCTCCGTTCCATCCGCCGCCGCCGCGCGGCAGAGCGCCACGGCTTCGTCCCACGTCGCGGGACCATCATCGATTCCAGGCAGGCAGTGGAAGTGGATGTCGATCATGGGTTGAGTTGCTGACTGAGTTGCTGGGTTGCTGAGTTGCTGAGTTGCTGAGGTTACGAGCCACCCAGCAACCGAGCAACCCAGCAACCATTAATCGGCAGCGACCTTTTTCTCCTCGCCATACCCATACCCATACCCCGCACGGTAATAGCGATACGCCTTGCCGTAGCCGAACGTCTGCTCGTGGAACTTGTTGATCAGGACGCCGAGGATGTTGACGTTGCCGGCGCGGAGACGGTTGCAGATGCGGCGGACGCGCTCGCGCGGCGTGCTGCCGCCTTCGACGCAGAGCACGACGCCGTCGGTCTGCGCGCCGATCAGCATTGCGTCGGCGACCGAGTCGAGCGGCGGACTGTCGAGCAGCACGTAATCGAAATTCATCTCCGCGAACTGCAGCAGCGTGCGCATCGACTCCGATGACAGCAGTCCGGAAGGATTCGGCGATGGAGGTCCGGAGGTCACGACTGCCACACCGGGGATCTGCGTCGGCTGGATGACGCGCGTCGGCGAGACATTCTCGACGAGGATCGACACGAGTCCGACGCGATTGGTCAGACGCAAGGCATCGTGCAGCCGCGGCTTGTGCAGATCGGCATCGATCAACAGGACGCGCTTGTCGAGCTGCCCGAGCACGATCGCGAGATTGAGCGCGGTCGACGTCTTTCCTTCTTCCGGCAGGCACGACGTGATCACGATCGATCGCACGCCGCCGGCCTGCGACAACAGCAACGCCGCGCGTACGGCGCGATACGCCTCGGCCACCGCGGAGCGCTGATGCATGTGCGGCAGCAGCTCGATCTTCGCCTCTTCGGGATCCGCCTGGCTCGGCTTCTTCTTCGAGCGTCCGCCGTAGCCGTACCACCGATGCGGACTGAGCACGGTGCCGACCGCGGGGATGACGCCGAGCGCGGGAAGCATGAGGTGATGCTCCACATCTTCCACCGTGCGCAGGCTGCGATCGAGGAAGTCGCGGAAGAGGGCGAGACCGAGTCCGACGATCAGGCCGTAGAGCAGACCGGCCCAGATGTTCCGCGGATACGAAGGGCTGAACGCCGATCCCGGCACGAGCGCGCGATCGACGACGCGGATGTTCGACACGCGCTGTCCGCGGAGGCGCGCCGTCACTTCCGTTTCGGCTTGGCGTTTCTGCAGCGTGTCGAGCAGATTGCGCTTCGTATCGACTTCGTTGCGCAGGTTGTTGAACTCGACCGCGTTGCTGTTGAGCTGCATCGCTTCCTGTTTCTGCGTCGAGAGCTCGGCCTGCAATGCGGATTCGCGCCGTTGCGCGGTGAGGTATTCGCGGCGTGCGTCGTCGCGGATGCGCGCGGCCGAATCGTGCACCGCCTTGGTGACGGTCTTCTGCGTTTCCTCGATCTGGAACCGCAGCTGTTGCATCGCCGGCCACTCCGGTTTGTAGACCTGCAGCTTCTCGTTGTAGGTGCGCTGCAGTTTCGACAGCTCGCCTTTCAATCCGACGACCGTCGCATCGGTCGTGTCCTGCGCGAGCGCATCGTTCGGCGTGGCCTGCACTTCGTAGTAGTGCGCTTCTTTCGTCACGCGATCGGAGACCGCAGTGGCGTAGTCGCGATTGAGCGATTCGAGCTTCTGCAGCGTGACGTTCGTCTTCGGATCGACGGAGATGATGTCCTTCTGCAAACCGTAGTTGTGCAGCTCCTGCTCTTTCTCATCGACTTCGGTCTTGAGCTGCTCGATCTGCGTGCCGAGGAACTTCGAGGCCTGTCCGACGACCTGGTACTTCGATTCGAGACTCCAGTCGATGTACGACTCGGCGAGCGCGTTGGCGATGTCGGCGGTGATCTTCGCGTTGCGGCCGACGTAACCGAGCTCGACGAGATTCGTGCCCGGAATGGCCGTCGCGGTGGCGTTCTCCTGGATGCGATTTGCGGCCTTGGCGAGATCGCCGGTCGTGGTGCCCGCGCTGCCGCCGAAGAAGCGGAAGAAACCGCTGCGCGGCGGCGCGAGCTCGGGATGTCCGAGGAGATTGAGCCGCGTGATGACGCGCTCGGCGACTTCGCGGCTGCGCATCAATCGCGTCTGCGTGGTGAAGAACTGCGGGTCGTAGAAGGTGTACGACTGCGCGTCGGAGCCGACCTCGAAAAACCGTCCGGTGTCGCGCTCGACGTTGAGCACGACCGTGGTGCGATATTTCGGTTCGGCAAAGAGCGAGATCAGGATCGCGGTGAGCAGTCCGGCGAACAGCGAAAAGAGAATCAGCTTCCGCCCTTTGACCACGATCGCCCAAGCCTCGGGCAGACCGATGGTCCGCTCCTCATCGCGGAAAATCGGCGACGACACCCCTCCACCCTGTTGGATTCCAGCCATGAGGTCTCAGCTTTGTTTACGGTCGTGCAGGCGACGGCGCGCGATGGTTCTTGTCTTTCTGATTCTCGTAGCCGATGCCGAGCGCAGCGCCGACCACCGCGCCACCCGCGAGCTCCGCTTCCGGCGTGCGATACCACGGCACGGTGTTGCCGTGACCGGCCAGCGCCGCGAGGAGCAGCCGGCATTCTTCGTTCGGCTTCATGTCGCCATTCGCCGTGATGTAGTTCGTGATGCCGTTGCACGCGAACTTGCACGGCGTCGGCTTCTGATTCGGCTGAGTGAGCCCGAGGACGATCGACTGCGCGGCCTGCAGATCGGCGGCATTCAGCGCGGGGGAGGTGCACTCTTTACGGATCGTCGCGGCGACGGGCGCGATCGCGGTCTCGCCGCCGCTGCCGTTCTTCGCGCGGATCTGGTACATCACGACATCGGCATCCGCCGCGGGAATCGGCATGATCGCGGTGTAGAGCGTCGCGTCTTTCGGATCGCGGCGCATATCGACGTAGTACTCGCCGCAGGTCTGGCCGATGGCATGGAAGTAGACGCGGACGGACGACGGCTGTCCGTCGACGTGCGCAATTATTTTGGTGTTCGTTCCGGACGAAAGACAGGCGAGCGGCGTGTGCGTGATCGTGGTCGCAGCAGACAACGACTGCACGCCGAGGAGGAGGGCGAGAGAGAGGACCACACCCCGCGACATAGAGGGAAACAGTAGGTCAGAGGAGTACGATAGTCAAATCGACCACTCCAGCATCTTCAACAAGATACGAGCAGATTCGCCGTTCGAGCTGGGCGCGCTCGGATTGTTATTGGTGTATGTGGCGGTCGCTCCGATTCCGTACGGCGCGATTACGCGCGGCGGAACGCTGGCGCTCGAGCTCTTTGCATTCGCCACGTTCGCACTCACCTTTTTTGGTCATCCGCGGCTTGCGCGACTGCGCGGAGTGCGGGTCACGATTGCTTCGCTGACCGGCGTCGCGATCCTCGGTTTAGTTCAGCTGATTCCGATGAGTGCCGGCATCAGCGGTGCGATTTATCGCGATGCCGCTACGACGTTGAAAT
Source organism: Thermoanaerobaculia bacterium (assembly GCA_035255945.1). GTDB lineage: Bacteria > Acidobacteriota > Thermoanaerobaculia > Gp7-AA8 > Gp7-AA8 > JAJPHC01. The sequence continues at coordinate 10,376 of DATEZA010000293.1, read as the reverse complement.
CGTTCGGGCGTCCAGCTCCCACGCCGCGCATCTCGATCGCGCCGACCGAAACCTGGGACACCATCCTCCTCACGCTCGCGTACCTCGCGTTGTTCGTCTCGGCGGTGCTGCTGCTTCGCTCACGCACGCGGCGGCGCATGTTCGTCGCGGTGCTCCTCGGCAGCGCGATCGTGCACATCCTGATCGCGGCCGCGTTTCGCGACGGCGATCGCATTCACGGCGCGTTCGTGAATCCGAACCACCTCGCGGGCTATCTCGAGCTCGCGCTGGCGATCGCGTTCGCGGTGCTCTGGCGCGAGGTGCTGCACTATCGCGACAACGCGCGGCATGTCGCGGAGCGGGCGCGGCGATTCGAGAAACAGTTCATCCGCCTGTCGCTGCGCGTGGTGTTGTGGGGGACGATTGCCGCGGGCATCGGTCTGACGCAGTCGCGCGCCGGGATTCTCGTCGCCATTCTCGTGACGCTGTTTCTGCTGTCGATCGCGCCGTCGCATCCGCGGATCAGGAGCCGGCGCTGGAACTTCGCCGGCGCCGGTGCGGCGATCGTCGGCGCAGCGATCGGCTTCACGATCCTCACCGTTCGACAGCAGCCGGTCATTCGATTCCTGGCGTCCGATCCGCGCGATCCGGCGAGCGATCTGCGGCTCACGCTCTGGCGTGTTTCGATCGACGCCTGGCGCAATTTCCCGATCCTCGGCTCAGGCCTCGGCACGTTTCGGGAGGCGTTCCGCCGAGTGCAGCCGCGCGATCTCAATTTCTATGTCGAGTTCGCGCACAGCGACTCGCTGCAGCTGCTCGTCACCGGCGGCGCGATCGGACTCGCGCTCGGCGCGATTGCGTTTCTCGGGCTGATGATCGCGCTCATTCGCCGCTGGTATCGCGAGCAGCGCCGCGAAGAGTCCGCGATGCTCCTCGGCGCCTTCGCCGCATTGCTGTCGATCGCGATGCATGGACTGGTGGAGTTCAATCTGTCCATTCCCGCGATTCCGGCGACGCTGGCGTGCATCGCCGGTTTCGGGTGGGCTGCCGCGCATGGGAACGAGGAGGACGAGGAGCGGCGGTTGCGGGTGGTTTCGTGACGCCCGAGCCCCTCACCCGGCCTTCGGCCACCCTCTCCCCGCAAGCGGGGCGAGGGTCAATGGAGCTTGCGCTGCGCGAGACGCGTTGACCTTCGCCCCGCTTGCGGGGAGAAGGTGGCCCTGAGCGAAGCGAAGGGCCGGATGAGGGGACGTCCTTACATGAACGGATTCTCGTCCGCGGACGGTCCGAACACGGCCGGCACCGGCACATCGAGAAAACGCAGGTACGTCGTCAGCTGTCCGCGGTGGTGATACAGGTGATTGAGGATGATCGTGCGCACGACTGCCGCGCGCGGCATCGCGAAGATCGTTTTGCCGCCGATGACGAGCGACCAGGTCGCGTTCATCTGATCGTCGCTGAACGCGGCGAGATTCTGCTTCGCGGCCGCGAGCGATTCGTCGAACAGCGCGAGCAGCTGTTCGCGGCTCTGCAGCTCGGGCGTTGGCGGCGGGGCCATTTCGTGGACGTCGTTCTTCAGAATTTCGGAGATGGCGCGCGGCACCAGCGCGATGTGCGCGGCGAGCTGGCCGAGGGACTTCGCTTTCGGATGCGGCTTCCATCCGAACTTGTCGGCGGGGACGCGTTCGAAGACGCGGCGGGTGGTGGCGGATTCGCGTTCGAGCTCACTCAGGAGCGGTTCGATCAGGCTCATAATTCGCGCATCATGTCGTACTTCACGCCCGAGGTTTTCGCATTTCTGCGCGAACTTTCAGCAAACAACAATCGCGAGTGGTTCGGCGAAAACAAAACGCGATACGAGCAGCAGGTACGCGAGCCGGTCCTGCACTTCATCGCCGATTTTCAACCACGGCTGGCGAAAATCTCGGAGCACCTCGTCGCCGATCCGCGACCGGCCGGCGGCTCGCTCTTCCGCATTCATCGCGACACCCGTTTCTCCCGCGACAAATCGCCGTACAAGACGCATCTCGGCGTCCACTTTTTCCACGACACCGGCAAGAAAGCGCCGAGCGTCCCGGGCTTCTATCTGCACATCGATGCGAAGGAGCCGTTCGTCGCGGCAGGCATCTGGCATCCCGATCCGCAGGCGCTGGCGAAAGTGCGCGACGCGATCGCGTCCGGCGATGCGGAGTGGAAGGCGCTGAAACGTTCGAAGCTGAAGATCGAGGGCGAATCGCTCAAGCGTCCGCCGCGCGGCTACGCAGCCGATCATCCCGACATCGACGATCTGAAGCGCACCGATTTCGTCACGCACGTGAAGTTGAAACCGGGCGATCTTTGCAGCAAGACGTTCATGTCCGACTTCACGGCGCACTGCAAGCGGATGGCACCGCTTGTGAAATTCGTCACGCACTCGCTCGACATGGCCTGGTGAATTGGAGGTAACGATGTTCTTCGCGCTCCTGCTCACGTTCTTCGCAGCCATCCCGCAATCGGTGACGATTCCCGCCGGCACCGCGGTGCATTTCAAACTGCTGCACGGCATCAACACCGCGCATGCGAAGGCGGGACAGAACGTCGCCGGCGCACTGACACAGCCGATTGTGGTCGGCGGCAGAACCGTCGCGCCCGCGGGCTCCGCGGTGAACGTGCACATCACCAGCGCCGAGGCCTCGGGGCGCATCGGCGGATCGGCGAAGCTCGTGTTTCACGTGTCGTCGATCACGCTGGCTAACGGCAGCAGAGTCAGCGTGCGCACCTCGAGCTACGCACGCCAAGGCAGGGCGCACGCGAAGCACAACGCGAAGTACATCGCGGCCGCGGGAGTCGCCGGCGCGTTGATCGGGCAGGCGGCCGGCGGCAATCGCAACTCGACCGCGAAAGGTGCGGCGATCGGCGCCGGTGTCGGCATCGGTGCAGCGGCCGCGACAGGCAAGTTCGATTTCGAAGAGCCGGCCGGCACTCGCTTCGAGCTCAAGCTGCGATCGGCAGTCACGGCCGCTCTGTAGTCGCGGCGGCAGTTGCAGCGAGAGCCGCAGGCAGCGATATAGAATGCGCGGGGAATTTCGGATTTCTATCCGACCTTCTTGAGTCCTTCAGCGTAGGCCACTGTGGAGAGATGGGTGAGTGGCTGAAGCCAGCGGTTTGCTAAACCGCCGTAGGGCCTTAAAGCTCTACCGAGGGTTCGAATCCCTCTCTCTCCGCCAGCCGCCTTCCCTCCCAAACCCGGGTTTCTCATGACGCCCGGGATTGACGGCGATAGTTGACGCTGTCAATGAGTTTGGTTGATCATCGCAACCATGCTCAACGAGATGATCAGCCGTGTGCGGGGCTTCAATCGCTTCTACACGGAACAGATCGGCGTCCTCACCGAGCACCTCCTGCGCAGCGAATATTCGCTGACCGAAGTTCGCGTCATCTACGAGATCGCACGCCGCGACTCGCCCGCCGCCGCCGAGATCGCGGACGATCTCACGCTCGATCGCGGCTATCTGAGCCGCATGCTGAAGCGCTTCGAAGACCAGGGCGTTGTCGAGCGCACGACGTCGCCCGGCGATGCGCGCGTGAGCCTGCTGTCACTCACCGCGAAGGGCCGCCGCATCTTCCGCGCGCTCGACACGAAAGCGAGCGAGGAGGTCGAAGCGCTGCTGCACAAGACGCCCCCCGCCGAGCAGCAGCAGCTCCTCGCTGCGATGCGCACGATCGAGCAGATCCTGGGGCCGCGCCGCGAATCGAAAACGCCCTTCATCCTGCGCGATCCGCATCCGGGCGACCTCGGCTGGATCGTGTACCGCCACGGCGTGCTTTACGCGCACGAGTATCGCTACGACGAACGGTTCGAGGCACTCATCGCGAAGGTCGTCGCCGAGTACGTCGAGCATTTCGATGCGAAGCAGGACCGCTGCTGGATCGCGGAAAAAGACGGCGCAATCGCGGGCTCGGTCTTTCTGGTGCGATTGAAAGACGAGATCGCGAAGCTGCGGCTGCTCTATGTCGAGCCGAGCGCTCGCGGACACGGCATCGGCGAGCGGCTCATCGCGGAGTGCGTCCGTTTCGCCCGCCAGGCCGGGTACGAAAAAGTCGTGCTGTGGACGCAAAGCGAGCTGCACGCGGCGCGGCGTCTCTACACGAAAGCAGGTTTCCTCTGCGTCAAGGAAGAGCCGCACGACAGCTTCGGCCGCGATGGTCTCGTCGCGGAAACGTGGGAGCTGCAACTGTCATCCTGAGGCGCGCAGACGCCGAAGGACCCGTCTATCGCGCTCGAGGAACGGATCCTTCGGCGTCTGCGCGCCTCAGGATGACACCCCTCATTAATCAATCCTCGTCGTTGAATCAATCCTCGTCGTTGCCCACGATCTCCAAACGCGCGGCGAGGAACGTGCCGACGAGTGACGCATCGAACTGCGTCCCCGCGCCGTCGCGCAGACGGGCGACTGCATCGCCCGGCGGCACGCATGCGATGTAGGGCCACGGCGACGTCATCGCGACCCAGGCGTCGGCGATGGCGAGGATTTTTGCGGCGACCGGGATGCGATCGCTCGGGATGCGTCCCGGATAGCCGGTGCCGTCGACGCGCTCGTGATGACGCAGCACGGCGAGCGCGACCTCCGATCCGAGAATCGGCTCGACCAACGCGGCGCCGACGAGCGGGTGCTCCGTCACCGCACGCTTGTGCTCCTCGGACAACTCTTTCGCCGAGGTCAGCTCGTTGTAGTCGAGCAGACGAAGGCCGACGTCGTGCACGAGCGCGGCGATGCGCACCGTCTCCGCGTCATGCGCGGGGAGGCCGAGGACGACGGCGAAACGCTGCGCGATGTCGGAGACGAGCTTGCAGTGATCGGCCAGTCCTTCGTAGCGATTGAAGTCGGGCTCGAGGAGCATCTGCGCCATCGCGCGGCGCTCCGACTGCGCGTCGATGCGGCCGATGATCGCTTCGACTGCGTTGCCGAGGTGATCGGCGAACTGTTCGATCTGGCGGCGCGTCGCGTCGTCGGGCGTGATCTCGAATGCGATCGTCAGCACGAGTCGTTCGACGGCGCGCGCCGAGAGCTGTGAGCTCGCCACCATGCGCAGCGAATCGTGCGTGATCGTGCGGCAGTTGCGCGACGGAAGAATGGTCGCCTTCGACGATTCGCGCGGCGCGCGCTTCGCCCATTGCCCGATCTTCACCTGGATCAGCTTCGCCGCTTCGGGCGTCAGCTCGCCGTGCGCGGCGATCATCTGCATCTCGTCGTGCGTCATGTTCGTCAGCACCGCCGCGGCGACGCCGGGAATCGACAGCGCGGCCGGCAGCAGCATGCGGACGCGCTCGAATTCTTCCGCGGTGAGGATGCGGCGCCGGCGGTCGATGGCCAGATCGCGATGCGTCATCCGCTCGTGCGCGCGGCGGATCACTTCGAGCGCGCGCGTCGACAACGTTGCAGCCGCCGGACGCTCGCCTTCCGGCTTGCGCGCGATCGGCAGGCGCGGCGAGGACCACGCGCCGCTGTTCGTGCGCGCGCGCTTCGGTACGTCGACGAGCGAGATGCGGCCGACGCCGTACAGATTCTTCGACGCCAGCACCTTCACCACTTCGCGCGCGATCTTCTCCGCTTCCACGACGTCGGACGCGTCGAAGTTCTTGCGTCCCGCTTTGTCGCGCAGATCGATGAAGCCGACCATGCGCCGTCCGCGGCCGAAGATCGGCACGGCGAGCAGGCGCTCGTTACCGTGGCGGAACAACACTTCCGCGATGCGCTCGTCCTGGCTCATCGCGTTGACGACGATCGGTCCATGCGCGGCTCCGAGCCGCTGCACGAGTGGATCTTTTCCATCGACGCTGCGGCGATCGGCCGGCGTGAACGCATACGACGTCACCAGCTCGTAACGTTCGTTCGCGTAGGACACGGCGAGGTACAGCGCTGCTTTCGTCGCGGCCGCGAGCTCGTACGCGGAGTACAACGCGCGCTTCAGCTCCGGCTCGAGCGGACGCACTTCATTCAACACGGCGAACTCCTGCTCACTGACGCCCACGTCGTCGTGCTCCATATGGAAGACTCCTTATTTGGACCCGCGACAAAGTTACGTCCGATTTGCATGATTCGCAACAGACCTACCGAATTTACCTATTGCTAATCGCAACGAACGTACTCATATTGTTTGCGGTCCAAAACCGGGTTCGGAAAAATTTATGAGCGTTGTCAACTTAATCGCGGATGACGACCGTCGTTATCTCGGCAGGATTACTCCGCGCCGGCCGCTGGAAGGCCGCATCGGGCGGACGGCCGTTCGCATCCTCGACATCTCGCTCCGCGGCTCGCGCATCGCGCACGAAGATCCGCTCCCCGTCGGACAGACCTGCCTCCTGACATTCAAATGGGACGAAGGCTCGATCGAAGCGTGGTGCGAGATCGTGCGTTCCCGGCTGCATGCATTCGCGCGCTCCGGCCATCCGGAGTTCCACACAGGTCTCCGAATCGTCGAAGCGCCGAACGGCTCCGCGCCGGCGCTCCGTCAGATGATCTCGTGGCACGTCACGAAAGCTCTCGACGAACAGAAAGCCGACGCGCGCGGTGAGATGGCGAGTGACGATCTCGACCAGCTGCCGGTGGAAAACGTCTTCACCCGCTGCGAGCTCATTCGCGGCACATGGCGCCGCGTGACGACCTCCGACGCGCAACAGCCCGCGGTCGGCTTTACGGTACGCGCAAGCGAGCCCGTCCCGAGCGTCGAACGGCTCTGCCGGGTCTACGAACGCACCGACGCCGACGGCCGCCGCCTCATCCAGCGCATGGCTGCCGTCAGCCTCGGCAGCGAATCGAACATGCCGCAACGGCGTTACGTCCCGTAATCCGCCGCAACCGCAAATCCTTTCCTTCCAGTCACTTGCTGGCGAGGTCCACGATTCGGGCACAAAATGTGCTCGATTCGGTCGCGGCCTGACGCAACGAAGTTAGCAGTTCACGCAGTACTCAGATTCAATCCCGAAGGAGACACCTCATGGCAAATACCAGCAAGCGCGGTTTTGCGTCCATGGATGCAAGCAAGCAGCGTGAAATTGCGAGCAAAGGCGGGCGCGCAGCGCACGCTAAGGGCACTGCGCACGAGTTCACTTCCGACGAAGCGCGTGTTGCCGGCCGCAAGGGTGGCGAAGCAGTCAGTCGCGATCGCCAGCACATGTCGAACATTGGACGCGAAGGCGGTCACAGCCGCGGTGCGCGTGCACGCGCCGCCGCGCAGAGCCCCGGAGCGCCGAGCTCCGGAGCGAACCTCGGACAGCCTCGCTCCAACGAACAGACGTTCGAACGCCAGGCGAACACCGAGCGTTCCGGCTTCGAGCGTTCGACGGGCGATATCAATCGTCCGATCAGCAACAACAGCGAACGTCCGATGGAGCGCGATCGCGGATCGTTCGCCGCGCAGGATCGCAACGCGAATTCATCGCGCAACGATCAGCAGTCGGACAGCAATCCGTTCTCGGGACGCGGCAACAGCTAGGGCCCGCCCCTCATCCGGACCACCTTCTCCCCGCGCGAGCGGGGAGAAGAAACCAACGGACTAACGGCGCACTGAATCGCGTGCAGGCCGTCCGCTCAATGAGCTCGGCGCATCGGCGTGCGCGCCTTCATCGACGCCGATCGCCAGACGATCGACGAGCTCACCACCGAGCCAGCCGGTGACCAGCGCGGTGCAGACCGCGATCGCAGACAGCACGATCGCCAACATCGGCGGCGTCGACGGATCGCCGCGGCGCAGCAGCCAGCTGCCGATGAACAATACGACTACGAACACGTTCCCGATACCGTGCCACGCACCGATCGCTTTCGCGCGCGTGCCCGACGGAATCGCCAGCCAGTCGACCAGTCCGAAGACCGCCGAAATCAGGCCGCCGATCACGCCGGCGATGATCATCCAGTACGAAACGATTCCGATGTTTCCCGCCTTCGAGACCAGCCAGCCGATGTCGAAGAAGAACGACGTCGCGAGCAACCCGAGGGGAAAAACAATCAACATTGGGTGAATGGGATGTCCTAGGAGTTTCGCTCCTTCTCGCATATCCACCTCCTGCCTTTGAAAAGGAGCAAGAGGGATACCGTCAAAGCAGCCCCGGCCGCGATCCACGTCCGATTTTTGTTGAGCTCGAGCTCGATACTGACGTCCGTCGATCGGTCGTCGAATACGCCATGCGCGCCGGCATCGCCAGGCAGCGGATGCCACAGATTGTCCGGACGATTCGGCTCCTCCGGCTCATCGATCATCTGCGCGTCGTAGCCGTTCTTCGCGAGATACGTGTCGCCGTAGCCGGGAAAGAAGTTGTTGCCGACGATTGCCTTCGTCGTCGGCCAGCCAACGTTCACCTCGCGCCGGTCGCTGTACGCCGCCCACACGATCGCTTCCGCTGCGACTTCGGGCTGGAAGATCGGCGGCACCGGCTGCGCCTTGCGCGGCAATCGCGAGCGAACCCAGCGGAATTGCGGCGTGTTGAGCGCCGGCATCTGCACCATCACCACTTTCACGTTGCTGCCGTCGTGAATGAGCTCGCTGCGCAGCGAATCGTGAAATCCCTGCACCGCGTGCTTCGCCGCGCAGTACGCCGACTGCAGCGGAATCCCGCGATACGCGAGCGCGGAACCGACCTGAACGATGGTGCCGCGATCGCGCGGTTTCATCCGCCGCAGCGCCGCCAGCGTGCCCCACACGTAGCCGAGGTACGTCACCTCGGTCACGCGCCGGTATTCGTCCGGCTGCATCTCCATGATCGGCGAGAAGACCGACACCATCGCGTTGTTGATCCAGATATCGATCGGTCCGAATTGTTGTTCCACGGTCGCCGCCGCTTGTTCCACGGCTTCGGGATCGGACACATCGAGCGGGAGCACGAGTGCTTCTCCGCCGAACGATTCGATCTCGCGCTTCGCGGCTTCGAGTCCGTCGCGTCCGCGTGCGATGAGTGCTACGCGCGCGCCGCGGCGCCCGAATGCGCGCGCGGTTGCCCGGCCGACGCCGGCCGAGGCGCCCGTGATGACGACGACTTCGCGTTCGTTTTGCATAGAAGTCGATGCAGCAATGAACTTGCCGAGCATTCTTCTGTGGGGATTCGGCGCGACGATCGTGCTGACGACGCTGACCATCGCCGGTCAGTCGCTCGGCCTCACGCGCATCGATATCCCGTTCATCGTCGGCACGATGTTCACCGCCGATCGCGACAAAGCGAAAGTGCTCGGCGTGATCGTGCACATCGTCAACGGCTGGCTCTTCGCATTCGTCTACGCGCTGTTTTTCGAAGACATGCACGCGCCGTCACTTCAGCTCGGCGCGATCATCGGCATCGTGCAGGGGATCTTCGTCGTGACCGTGCTGCTGCCGATCCTGCCCGGCGTGCATCCGCGCATGGTGTCGGAATCGCGCGGCCCGGAGCCGACGCGGCTGCTCGAACCGCCGGGATTTCTGGCGATCAATTACGGGCGCAACACGCCGCTCGTGCTCCTCGCGGCGCACGGCATTTACGGCGCCATCCTCGGCATGTTCTATCTCTTGCGGTAGCACCCGCGGGCGCGCCGACTGATGTACGACAAGCTCTCAGCTTGTCGGGGCAAGCTGAGAGCTTGCCCTACACCCCCGCTCATTTATTGCGCTGACTGCGTGCCGACATCTGCTCGCTCATGCAGATCGCCGCATTCAGCAATCCGATGTGCGTGAGCGCCTGCGGCATGTTGCCGAGGAACGCACCGCTGCGCGGATCGATCTCCTCCGGCAGCAGCCCGACATCATTCCGCCGCGCGAGCAGCTTCTCGAACAACTCGCGCGCTTCGTCGCCGCGCTCCGCCAGCGCGAGCGCCTCGGCGAGCCAGAAGCTGCACGCGAGGAACGCGCCTTCGCCCGATGGCAAACCGTCCTTCGTCGATCGCGTGTCGTATCGATAAATCAGATCGTCTCTGCCGAGCTCGCGCCGGATCGCATCGATCGTCGACTGCATCCGCGGATCGCGCGGCTCGAGAAAGCCGACGCGCGCGACGTACAGCAGACTCGCATCGAGCTCGTTGCCGTCGAGTGTCGCAACGAATGCGTTCCGTTCGCGATTGAAGCCGCGCGCGAGCACGATCTCGCGAATCTTTTCCTTCTCCGCGCGCCATCGATCCGATTTCGTCAGCCGCTCCGCCGTATCGAGCGCCGCCCAGGCCATGACTTTCCCGTGCACGTGCTGCTCGCGTCCGGAGCGCTTCTCCCAGATGCCCGCATCGGGCTCGGACCACCGTTTCGCCACGATATCGGCAAGCCGCTGCACGAGCCGCCGCTCGTCGCGATTGAGCACCTTGCCGCGTTGCGCGTATTCGTCGATCGCGCCGAGGACTTCCGCATAGACGTCGAGCTGGAATTGATCGTGGGCGGCATTCCCGATGTGCACCGGACGCGAGTGC
>DATEZA010000292.1:0-3322 GCA_035255945.1 Thermoanaerobaculia bacterium | reverse complement strand
ACGCATCGTGCGCACCCACTGCGGCTGCCACTGCGTGGTCATGTTTTTCTGCGGCGCGGAGGCGGGGACGCGGAAGCCGATGCACTCCTGCTCGGCGGAGACGAGCACGGTGCCGGCGAGCTTGTGGTCCTTCGCCTGGATCTCCGGAATGCGCACGAGCGGCTCCGGTTCGAGCTTCGGACACTGCACGGTTTGCGCGGCGAGCGGAAGCGCGGCGAGAGTGAGAGCGATGACACGGATAATTTTCATGAGCGCTCTCCTACACCGTCGCCTTCACGACGATCGAGCCGGTCTCGGATGGATGGAGCTTGCAGATGTAATCAATAGTGGTCTTGCCCACTTTCGGCGCCGTGGTGACGAAGCCCGGCGTCGACGATTCCCAGGGCGGGATCTCGTCGCAGAGATACGCGCCCGCGGCCTGCGCGGCCTGCACGCTCGGATACGGTTGCCCGTCCGGCTGCAGCGCCCACGGCCAGTGGCTGTCTCCCGTGCGGTTGTTCCACGAAACGATATCGTCGTTCTCCGTCACCAGCGGATCTCCCGGCTGCGCGCCGAGCAGGTCGGGTGTGAATACCGCGTCCGAGCCGCTCGTCGCCGGAGAGATCTTGATCGACCAGTCCTGACCTGACATGTCTCCTCCTCACTCGATTTGTTGGTTGGGGCCTTGCTGATTGGGGAGTGTAGCGGAGGAGGGAAATCCCTACCTCGGATCGCCGAAAGGAGCGCGGCCGTCCCGGCCGCAGCGATTGGGCGTCCCGCCCGATCGCCTGAAGTAGTCGACGGGCGAGACGCCCGCGCTCCAATATCAGGCATACCGATTGGGGAGTGTAGCGGAGGAGGGAAATCCCTACCTCGGCATCGCCGAAAGGAGCGCGGCCGTCCCGGCCGCAGCGATTGGGCGTCCCGCCCGATCGCCTGAATCGTCGACGGGCGAGACGCCCGCCGACTGCGGGCGGGACGCCCGCGCTCCCAAATCAGGCATACTTCTGCGGATGAATCGCTGGATTTCGTGGGCCCCGCAACTCCGCAGCATCCTTCGGATCGTCTCCGGACTGCTCTTTCTGCCGATCGGAACGATGAAGCTCTTCGCCTGGCCGATGGGGATGCCGCCGAACAACGCGACGGCGCCGCTGCTGTCGCAGATGGGAGTCGGCGGCGTGCTGGAGCTCGTCGGCGGCCTGCTGATTCTGATCGGCCTCTGCACGCGGCCGGTCGCGTTCGTTCTGGCAGGAGAGATGGCGGTCGCCTACTGGCAATTCCACGCGCCGATGGGCTTCTGGCCGATGATGAATCAGGGACAGCCGGCGATCCTCTTCTGCTTCATCTATCTCTATTTGTCGGCCGCCGGTGCGGGACCGTGGAGCATCGACGCGTTGCGCGGCAAGGGTTGACGGCTCACTTCTTCCGCGCGTCCCGCATCCGCTCCAGCCGTTTCCTGATCTCGGCTTCGAATCCGACATCCTTCGGCTCGTAAAACCGTCTCCCCGCGAGCGCCTCGGGGAGGCACTCCATCGCGGCGGTCTGCTCCTCGAAGTCGTGCGCGTACTGGTACTGGCGGCCGTATCCGAGGTCTTTCATGAGGCGCGTCGGCGCATTGCGGATGTCGATCGGGACGGGTGGATTGTCGCCCTGACGCACTTCCCGAACTGCTTCGCCGTATCCGGTGTACGCCGCGTTCGACTTCGGCGCCGCCGAGAGATACGCGACGAGCTGCGCCAGCGCGACGCCCGCTTCCGGCATGCCGAGAAAGTGCACCGTCTGCTGCACCGCAATCGCGAAGACGAGTGCCTGCGGATCCGCGTTGCCGATGTCTTCCGACGCCGCGCGCACCAGCCGCCGCGCGAGGTACATCGGATCCTCGCCCCCTTCGAGCATCCGCACCAGCCAGTAGATGGCCGCATCCGCGTCGCCATTGCGCAGCGATTTGTGCAGCGCGGAGATGATGTTGTAGTGCTCGTCGCCCGACTTGTCGTACATCAGCGAGCGGCGCTGGAGGATCGACTTGATCGCATCGACGCCGATCGGCGAATCCGCTTTCGACGCCGTCTCGACGACGAGCTGCAACGAGTTCAGCGCCTGGCGCGCATCGCCGGCGCTCGTCGCCGCGACGAAGTCGAGCGCGTCGTCGGTGATCTCGATGCCGTAGCGATGCACGGTCTTGTCGCGCGTCGCGCGGCGGAGAATGGTCATCACGTCGGTGCGATCGAGCGGCGGAAGGACCACGACTTTCGATCGCGACAGCAGCGCGGAGTTCACTTCGAACGACGGGTTCTCCGTCGTCGCGCCGATCAGGATGATGTCGCCCGCTTCGACGTACGGCAGAAACGCGTCCTGCTGCGCTTTGTTGAAGCGATGGATCTCGTCGATGAAGACGATCGTCTTCGAGCCGCGCGCGTGACGCATCCGGCGCGCGTCTTCCATCAGCGCCTTGATGTCCTTGATCGAGCTCGAGGTCGCGGAGAAGGTGACGAACTGCGCGCGCGTGGTCTTGGCGATGATCCGCGCGAGCGTCGTCTTGCCGGAGCCGGGCGGACCCCAGAAGATCATCGACGGGATGCGATCGGTCTCGATCGCATTGCGCAGAAAGCGTCCCGGCGCGAGCAGTTCGCTGAGGCCGACCACTTCTTCGAGCGTCTTGGGACGGACGCGCTCCGGCAGCGGAGCATCTTTCGGAGTGCTTGGTTCCGGAGGAGTCGTATCGAAAAGGGTCATGGGTGAACGAAATTATGCGGCCGATGCGCGCCGGGACAAGCTGAGAGCTTGGGTGTACGACAAGCTCTCAGCTTGTCGCCCTCGCGGGCGCTCATCAGCAGAGCAAGCTGAAATCGATGTTGCCGCCGGAGATCACCAGCGCGACCGGTCCGCGCGGTTTGATCTTTCCGGCGAAGAGCGCGGCGAGTCCGAGGGCGGCGGTCGGCTCGATGACCAGCTTCGTGCGGTACATCGCGAACTTCACCGTCTCGAGCAGGATCTCGTCGTTCACGCTGACGATGTCCTTCACGCGCTCGCGGATGATCGCGAAGTTGCGCTGGCCGATCGCGAGCGTGCGCGCGCCGTCGGCGATCGTCTTCGGCGGATCGATCGTCACGATGCTGCCGCTCCGGAACGACCGCTCTCCATCGTTCCCGGCCTCCGGCTCGACACCATAGACGTCACGGCCCTGCGCCGCGAGCGAAGTCCCGGACAACAGACCGCCGCCACCGAGTGGAGTGATGATCGTCGCGACCTCGGGCCACTCCTCGACGATCTCCAGCGCGGCGGTGCCGGCGCCGGCGATGATGTGGTCATGATCGAACGGCGGGATGACCGCCGCTCCGTTTTT
>DATEZA010000291.1:0-45778 GCA_035255945.1 Thermoanaerobaculia bacterium | reverse complement strand
GCAATTGCATCCCCCGCGTAACCCGCACCGCCTCTTCCGCAAACCTCGGCAACGCCAGTCCGCCCTCAATCGCGACGTACTCCCGCAACGCCCTCAACCGCCCCAAATCTATTTCGTCAACTACTTGACTTCTCCCATCCGACAATCCGATCCGCGTCGGCCGCACGAATTTCAATCGCGGCCCGACGAGCACACACTCCAGACACGCCGCGTCATCCGCGTTCCCCGCCGCGCGATTCGCAATCGCCGCGGCGTATTCGTCGAATGGCCCACCCGGTGACAGTCCATGTTCGACGCGCGACCAATCGCGCGCACCGACGATCCTCGTGAGCTGCCCCGGCGAGATCACATCCGCGATCACTTCCCCATCGATCGCAGCCGGCGCAACGGGCTCGGCAACAGGCAACTCGGAAACCGGCAACACGTGCACGACATCGCCCGCCGCGATCAGATTCGGCTGCTCGCGATTCGGGTCCCAGAGCACGGCGTTCGTGCGTCCGAGGATGTTCCAGCCGCCGGGCGTGTCGATCGGATAGAAGCCGGCCATTGTGCCGGCGACTGCGAAGGAACCGCGCGCGACAGGGCGGGAGGTTGTCAGACGCGGCATCGGCGAGGGCCAGCGTTCGAGGTAGGCGAAGCCGGCGCGGAAGCCGAGGTAGCGGGCGTGCAGGGTGATGTCGCGAGGGTCGCGATCGAATACGACCGGGATTTCGTGATGCGTTGGCCCCTCACCCCTGGCCCCTCTCCCCGCAAGCGGGGCGAGGGGGAAGACGAGCAGCGACGCGTGGCCTACGATCACGATGCCGCGCTCCCGCCACGAGCGTGCCGCAGAGTGCAATTCCTCCGCGCTCACATCCCCCAAATCGACCAGAATCGCGCGGTCTCCCGCAGGCCGGACTTGCATCGGCCCGAGCCTAGCATCTACCGTGCTGCGCCATGAATCACCATCGAGACAACGCCTGCCATCTTGAAGACCTCGCGCACGAATCGATGCTCGAGCAGGGGCTCGCTCCCGACTTCTCCGCTGAAGTCGAGCAGCAGCTCGCCGGCATCACCGGACCTGCGCACGAGAACGATCCGTCGATCAAGGACCTGCGCAAGCTGCTCTGGTGCTCGATCGACAACGACGACTCGCGCGACCTCGATCAGCTCACGGTCGCCGAAGACCTCGGCGGCGGCAGCATCCGCGCGATGGTCGCCGTCGCCGACGTCGACGCGCTCGTGAAAAAGAACACGCCGATCGACGAGCACGCGCGGCAGAACACGACCTCCGTCTACACCGCATCGCGCATCTTCCCGATGCTGCCGGAGAAGCTCTCCACCGGCTTCACGTCGCTCAACGACAACGAGGAGCGCATCGCGCTGGTGATGGACATGACCGTCGGCTCGGACGGCTCGGTCACGAAGGGTGATGTCTATCGCGCACTCGTGCACAACAAGGCGAAGCTCGCGTACAACTCGGTCGCGGAGTGGCTCGACGGCGGCGAGATGCCGGAGAAGATGCGCGCGGTCAAAGGGCTCGACGAGAACCTGAGGATGCAGGACAGCATCGCCGACAAGATGCGCGAGCTGCGGCACGAGCACGGCGCGCTCGACCTCGAAACGATCGAGGCGCGGCCGGTCCTGCAGAACGGCCAGGTCGTCGATTTGAAGCAGGACAAGCGCAACAACGCGCGGATGCTGATCGAGGACTTCATGATCGCCGCGAACGGCGTGACCGCGCGCTTCCTCAGCGGGCGCAAGCTGCCGAGCCTGCGCCGCGTGGTGCGCTCGCCGGAGCGCTGGGACCGCATCGAGGCGATCGCCGCGGAGCTCGGCGATTCATTGCCGCCCGATCCCGATCCGGTCGCGTTGTCGGAGTTCCTCGTGCGCCGCCGCAAGGCCGATCCGATGCGCTTCCCCGACCTCTCGCTCGCCATCGTGAAGGCGATGGGCGCGGGCGAGTACGTCGTCGAAATGCCGGGCGAGAATCCGATCGGACACTTCGGACTCGCGGTGCGCGACTACTCGCATTCGACCGCGCCGAATCGCCGCTTCCCCGATCTCATCACGCATCGCCTGGTGAAGTCGGCACTGCATAACGCGAACGCCGCGTACACGCGCGACGAGCTTGCGCAACTCGCCGAGCACTGCACGAAGATGGAGGACGCGGCGAACAAGGTGGAGCGCAAAGTGCGCAAGTCGGCGGCCGCATGCCTGCTGCAGGATCGCATCGGCGAGCACTTCGACGGCATCGTCACCGGCGCCGGTCCGAAGGGCACCTGGGCGCGCGTCTTCCATCCGCCGGTCGAAGGAAAGATCGTGCACGGCTTCGATGGACTGGACATCGGCGAGCGCGTGCGGCTGAAGCTGATCGACGTCAACGTCGACGCCGGCTTCATCGACTTCGTGCGGACACACTGACGTCCGGCAGCAGTGTCGAGCGGCCGCCGCGGCTGATGATCTCGACCTCCAGGTCTGTGTCTTCGTGTACCTCGCCGCGGAAGCTCACGGCCGGCATTCCGAAACGGCCCGTCACGTAGGCATCGGACGTGAGCGTCGCCGGAATCGCGACGCGATGCTGATCGGTCCACAGAATCACGCGCGCCACGCCGTCGGGCGCGCACGCCCAGCCGCGGATTTCCGGCGTCGTGCTCGCGAGATAGCCGAACGGGAGTTCTGTTCGCGTCATTACGCCCGGCTTAGCGTCAGGTTCCATCTTGCGGACGGCGTACACATCGTCGCCGAAGATCCCTTCGTCGAAATGCCGCACGAACACGAGCCGTCCGCGCGCGAGCTGCCGCTGCACGAAGTCACGCGCGCCGATCGCACGATCGCGGTGCACGACGAGCAGGCTGCACTTCGACGCTTCGAGGCGGTCCATCAGCGCATCGGGAATCGGATTCTTCTGCGCGAGTGCGACGATCGCGTTCGTGCTCGGCGGATTGAAGCCCCAGCCATTGAGCATCGGCCGGTGATGCGCGGTCTCGAACAGCATGTACTCGAACTCATCGCGCTCGTTGCCGAACGGCAGATGCGCAACACCGCCACGCATCGGCGCAGTTCGCAGCCACGTGTAGACCGCCGGCGTGTCGCGCGGCGCGAGATACCAGTGGATCGGCGCAGCGCGCAGCTCGAAAAGCAGCGCGATCGCGATAACCGTCATCCCGAGCGTAGTCGAGGGAGCCGGGCGGTTGGGTGGCGCGCCGCCCGGCCGCCCAGATCGCTCGACTACGCTCGCGATGACGGTAGCACCGAGCGCGGCGAGCATCGCGATGCCGAAATACGCGATCACCGCCCATCGCGCGGGCACGCGAATGCCGCGGAATGAGCCAAGCGCGTTGAAGAGCGCGGTGTGGAACCAGCCGTTGAGACCGAGCGAACCGAGGTAGCCGATGACGGTCCAGACGATGCCGATCGATCGCGCCGTGCCGCGGCCGTACCAGATGCCGAGCATCGCCAGGATCACGCCGAGATAGCCGGGAAAGAGGAGGCGCTCGGCTTCGAGCGGAGCGTCGTTCGTCTGCATCGGCGCGTAGAAGCGATTGCGCTCGGTGACGTACAGCCAGTCGCCCGGCAGCGCGGAGAAGTGCCGCGTTTCGCTGACGTCGCGGCGCATCTGGTACTGCTCCATCGCAGTGCGGTACGGCAGCAGGAACGGGAGCAGCAGCACGACGGCCACGATCGCGCAGGTGGCGATCTTCAGGTAGGCGCGATCATCGCGACGAAGTGCGAACGGCGTCGCGAGCGCGATCGCGATCGAGCCGAACACGAAGAAATGCATGTTCGTCCAGCCGTTCATGAAGAAGATCGCGCCGAACAGCGCGGCGTTGCGCCACGTCCGCTCCTTCGCGAAATGCAGCAACGCCGCAATCATCAGCGGCAGCCATCCCGCCACGGCGATCTGCAGATGCGGCAGCTGCATGAATCGCCACGGCACAAACGCCGCGAAGATGCCGGCGATGATTCCTGCGCCAACCGAGCCGATGATCGTGCGTCCGAGGATGTAGGTGCCGAAGCCGGTGAAGGCGAAGCCGAGAATCCAGAGGATGTTCGTGACGGCGATCGGACCGGCGCCGAGCCAGCGCAGCGGCGCGGCGAAGAACGCGATTCCGCACAAATGTTCGGAAAACGCGAGCGTGTTGCGATTCGGATAGAAGACCGGCGCGTCGAACAGCCGGGCGCTCCAATGAGTCGCGGCGTAGATGTCCCAGTCGAGATAGCACGCGTTGAGGTACGGATCGCCCCAGTCCGACACCGCGCGTGACAGATTCCGCGCCAGCGGCCACGTCATCGCAACACTGAGAATTACGAAGAGGATCGCGACGGTGACGTCAATACTGCGTTGTCGCATCGGCGATGGCGATCACGTTGTTGTTGCCGTCGAGCGTGACGATCTTCGCGCGATGATCGAGCGTCTGCCCCGCGTGCAGCTGCGCGAACGCGATGATGCTGATGATGTCGCCCGCGGACGCGGCCGCGAACACGCGCACCTCGCCCGCGGCGCCCGGCTGTACATGCGTGCGGCTGCGCGCTCCGGTCGAGAGGTTGACGATCTCGATTTCCTCCAGCGGCAGCAGCTGCGCGGCACGCATGATCACCGGATCGAGGCGCAGCGCAACAGGCCAATCCATCGATACCTGCGTGACCGTGGCGTTGTGGATGACGGAGCGAACGAGGTTGCTCATCGCGCGAGCGATTGTATCGGTGTCATCCTGAGGCGCGTAGACGTCGAAGGACCCGTAGCTCGAGCGCGGCGGTTTCAGGTTACGGGTCCTTCGCCGTCTTCGCGGCTCAGGATGACACGCGGGGGAGCGCAATGTTGTCGATCAGCCTCGTTTTTCCAATGCGTACTGCACCGGCGAGCAGCAACGGCCGGCGAAAATCGGCCGGCCGCTCGAACGTCTCGGGATCGACGAGCACGAGGTAATCGACCTCCACGCCCGCCCTCTCCGCCGCGATCTTGCGCATCACCAGCTCGACCGCATCGACGTCACGAATGTTGCGCCGCACCGCCTCCTCCCCCGCCCGCAACGCCCGGTGCAGCACCGGCGCAAGCGCCCGCTCCTCGGACGACAGATAGCTGTTACGCGACGACATCGCCAGCCCGTCGTGCTCGCGCACCGTCTCGCCGAACAGCAGCCGCACCGGCACATCGAGATCGCGCACCATGCGCTCGATCACCGCGCACTGCTGCGCATCCTTGCGTCCGAACGCCGCGCAGTCGGGCTGCACGATGTTGAACAGCTTGAGCACGACAGTCGCAACGCCGTCGAAGTGTCCCGGTCGCCGCTCGCCTTCCAGCGGCTTCGACATGCCGCCGACCGAAACCATCGTCTGCGATCCCGGCGGATACATCACTTCGACCGGCGGCAGAAACAGAAGGTCAACATCTTTACCTTCGAGCAGACGCTTGTCGCCATCCTCGTTGCGCGGATAACGCGAGAGGTCTTCGTTCGGACCGAACTGCGTCGGATTGACGAAGATCGAGACGACGATGAAGTCCGCGCCGTTCGAACGCGCGACATCGATCAGCGAGAGATGGCCTTCGTGGAGAAAGCCCATCGTCGGGACGAACCCAATCGTTCTGCCGTGTGCGCGCGCAGCGGCAATTGCGGTTCGCGTAGCTTCGATGGTCTGCGTGATCTGCATGCAGTTCGCCGCGTGTGTGTCATTCCGAGCCGCGAAGACGGTCGAGGAATCCCCTGCCGACGGAGCGATTCCCGTGCATCCGAAGGGGATCCCTCGACTTCGCTCGGGATGACACGCTGTTTCGCTTTCGGGATGACACGCTATTTCGCTTTCGGCATCTCGATCACCACGCCACGCCCATACAACTCGCTCAGCTCATCATCGAGCGTCGCGTGGAACGCCTCGGTCGAATCATCCGGAAAACGTCCTTCGCGCACATCTGCGAGGTAGTGCTCGATCGCCGCTTGAATGTCGTTCCCGATCTGCGCGTAACGCCGCACGAACTTCGGCTTGTGCCCGTCGTACAGCCCGAGGAGGTCGTGATAGACGAGCACCTGTCCGTCGCAATGAATGCCGGCGCCGATGCCGATCGTCGGAATCGAGATGCGCTCCGTGATCAACTGCGCCAGCTCCGACGGTACGCACTCCAGCACGAGCGAAAAACATCCCGCCTGTTCGAGCGCGGCCGCTTCGTCGATCAAACGACGTGCATCGTCGGCCCCCTTGCCCTGCACCTTGAAGCCGCCGAATGCATTCACCGATTGCGGCGTAAGACCGATGTGACCCATCACCGGGATCTCCGCGTCGAGCACCGCTTCGATCACTTTGATCCGCGACGCCTTGCCGCCTTCGATCTTCACCGCATGCGCGCCGGCCTGGATGAATCGCCCCGCGTTGCGCACCGACTCTTCGACCGACACGTGATACGAGAGGTACGGCATGTCGCCGACGATCAGCGCCCGCGTCGCGCCGCGCGCGGCGGCGCGGGTGTGATGGAGCATGTCGTCAACGGTCACGCTCAGCGTGTCGGGATAGCCGAGGATGACCATGCCCAGGGAATCACCGACGAGGATGATGTCGGAGCCTGCGGCGTCGGCTAATTTTGCGGATGGGAAGTCGTAGGCGGTGATCATGCCGATTCGCTGCGACGCCTTCATCGCCCGAATCGCGGGGACAGTAACTCGCTTCATTTTTCCTCCCGTCCCGGTCCGTTTACTCAGGATCCGAGCGGCACGTAGTACTGCGTTCCCTTCTGTGCATTTCGGACCTGCTCGACGAGCTGATCGAAATGCTCGGGCTTGTTGACGAAATCGATCTCGTTCGTATTCACCACCAGCAACGGCGTCTCGTCATACCGGTAAAAGTAGTGTGAGTACGCCTCGCTGATCTCCTGCAAATACTGCGGCGAGATCGATTTCTCGTACGCCCTTCCGCGCTTTTTGATGCGCTTCAAAAGTGTATCAAGGTTGCCCTGCAGGTAAATGACGAGGTCCGGCTTCGGCACCGATTCGTACAGCAGGTCGTAGAGCCGGTTGTAAATCATCAGCTCGGAGTCTTCGAGCGTGAGGTACGCGAAGATCTTGTCTTTCGGGAACGAATAATCGGCGAGGATCAACTCGGTGAAGAGATCGCGCTGTGCGATTTTTCGCTGCTGATCGAAGCGCGAAAGCAGAAAGAAGAGCTGCGTCCGGAACGCCGCGCCGCGTTTGTCTTTGTAGAAATCATCGAGGAAAGGATTGTCGGCGTCTT
Organism: Thermoanaerobaculia bacterium; assembly: GCA_035255945.1. GTDB lineage: Bacteria > Acidobacteriota > Thermoanaerobaculia > Gp7-AA8 > Gp7-AA8 > JAJPHC01. The sequence goes on along the minus strand of DATEZA010000291.1, from coordinate 38,578 downwards.
CCAGAACTTTCGTGCCGCGGAAGCGCTTCGCGAGCAACGTGACGAGCGACGTCTTGCCGACTCCGATCGGTCCTTCCACCGCGATATGTCGAAACGGAAGTGGCCGGCTCACGCGTCACGAAGGATAAACGATGTTGTGATACAACTCGCCGCCCTATGCTCAACCTCGAGCAGTACGAGCTCGGCAACGGTTTACGCGTCGTTCTCAACGAAGATCATTCCGCACCGCTCGTCGCCGTCAACCTCTGGTACCACGTCGGATCGAAGAACGAGCGCCCCGGCCGCACCGGCTTCGCGCATCTGTTCGAGCACATGCTCTTCTCCGGATCCGAGCACGTCGGCAACAACGAACATTTCCGCTACATCCAGTCGGTCGGCGGTGTGCTGAACGGCACCACCTCCTTCGATCGCACGAATTACTTCGAAACCCTCCCCTCGAATTACCTCGCCCTCGGACTCTGGCTCGAGTCCGACCGCATGGGCTTCTTCATTCCCGCGCTGACGCAGGAGAAGCTCGACATCCAGCGCGAAGTGGTCAAAGAGGAGCGCCGTCAGCACTATGACAACGTCCCGTACGGCACATCGTTCGAGCGCCTGCTGAACCTCGCGTACGATCCCGACTACTCCTACCACTGGCCCACCATCGGCTCGATGGAAGACCTCGGCGCCGCATCGCTCGACGACGTGCGCGACTTCTTCACCACCTGGTATCGCCCCGACAACTGCGTGCTCACGCTCGCCGGCGATTTCAATTCCGACGAAGCGAAGAAACTGGTCGACGAATACTTCGGACCGATCGCGCCCGCCGGCGGCTTTCCGCCGTTCACGCTCGAGCGCAAACCGCAGGGAACGGAGCGCCGCGAAGTATTCGAGTCGCCGGTGCAGCTGCCGCGGCTCTATCGGCTCTATCACCTGCCGAAGATGGGCGCGCCCGACTGGATTTACGGCGATCTGCTTTCAACGGTCCTCGCGAGTGATAAAGCGAGCCGCCTCGATCGCGTGCTCGTGCACGAACGGCAGATGGCGCAGGATGTCGCCGCGTACATCATCCCCACCGAAGCGAGCGGCATGATGTTCGTGCAGGCGACTGCGCGCGAAGGCATCCCGATCGAAGCGATCGAGAGCGCGATCGATGACGAGATCGCGAAGCTGGTCAGCGGCGGGATCACCGATGACGAGCTGCGGCGCGCACGAAACCGGGCGGAGATCGAGCACGCGCATCACGTCGAGAACTACGACGAGCGCGCCGACATCATCGGCATGATGACGACGTATTTCGGTGATGCGGAAGTCGTCAACGGGTGGCTCGACCCGTACGAAAACGCGACCGTCGACGACCTCACGAGAGTCGCGGCGCAATACCTGATTCCGGAGAATCGCGCGACGAGTCTGTTCGTACCGCAATCATGATCGACCGCACCCAAGCTCCCCTTCCCGGCTCTCCACGCCCGTACCACTTCCCGCACGTCACGCGCGCGACCCTCGACAACGGGCTGCGCGTGCTCGTCGCGCAGAATCACAACGCGCCGCTCGTCTCGATGCGTGCGCTCATTCGCTCCGGCGCCGATCACGATGCGCCGCAGGTGGCGGGACTCGCATCGATCGTCGCCGACCTGCTCGACGAAGGCGCCGGCTCGCGCGACGGCATCCGCCTCGCGGAAGACATCGGCCTCCTCGGCGGCACGCTCGGCACCGGCGCGGACTGGGACGCGTCGTACATCTCGCTCGATCTCCTCGCGCGCTACGCACACGAAGCGTTCGAGATCTTCTCCGACATCGCCTCGCGCGCGACGCTTCCGCCGGACGGCCTCGAGCGCGTGCGGGCGGAGCGGCTCAACGATCTGCTCCAGCAGCGCGACGAGCCCGCGGCCATCGCCGCGAAGCGTTTCTCCGGTCTGCTTTACGGCAAAGGTCCGTACGGCGTGCCGATGATCGGCACCACCGAAACGATTCCCGCCATCGCGCTCGACGACGTGCGCCGCGCCTACCGCGAGCACTACATCCCGAACAACACCTCGGTGGTGGTCAGCGGAGACGTCGATCCGGAACGCGCGCTGAAACTGGTCGAGGAAACGCTCGGCGGCTGGCAGCGCGGTGCGGAGACGCCGCGGCCTTCGGTCAGCGCACAGGCGCTCGAAGCGAATCGCGTCTACCTCATCGATCGTCCGACCGCCGTGCAATCGGAGATTCGCATCGGACACGCCGGCGTGTCGCGCGCGAGCGCCGACTACTTCCCGCTCTCCGTGATGAACGCGCTCCTCGGCGGCATCTTCAATTCGCGCATCAACCTCAATCTCCGCGAGCGCCACGGCTACACGTACGGCGCGCGATCGGTGTTCGCGTTCCGCCGCAGCGCGGGACCGTTCGTCGTCGCCGCGCCGGTGCGCAACGAAGTGACGACGGAGTCGGTGCAGGAAGTGCTCGCCGAGTTGCGGCGCATCCGCACGGGCGATGTCGAAGATCGCGAGCTGAACGACACGAAGAGTTACCTGATGGGTGTCTTCCCGGCGACCGTGCAGAGCGCCAGCGACATCGCCGGCCGCCTGCTCGACATCGAACTGTACGGATTACCGGAGAACTACTTCGATCATTACCGCGAGAGCATCGGCGGCGTGACGAAGGAGGACGTGGAGCGCGTCGCGAAGAAGTACATCGATCCCGACCGCGCCCTCATCGTGATCGTTGGCAACGCGAAGCAGGTGCGCGAGCCGCTCGGTGCACTCGGCTATCCGATCCAGGAGCTAGACATCGACGGCAACACCATCGCCTAGCGGAGTGCGGCGGCCATGCCGCCGCTGCTTCTCCCCAGGGCGGCCATGCCGCCCGCCCCTCGCGCGGCATGGCCGCGCGCGATCAGAGCGGCGGCATGGCCGCCGCACTCCCCTCCTTTTCAATCGCCCCAACCGCAATCGCCGCCGCAATCACCTGCCCGATCAGCAGCATCTGCGAGATGCCATGCAGCATTCCGAAAAGCCGCCGATCGCCGCTCATGCGCAGCGCGTGAATGCGGATATCGAGGAATCCTTCCACCGCCGCAAACAGGATCGCGATGAACACCACCACGATCACCGCGCTGCGCAGACGCTTGAATTCCATCACGAGCAACAGCAGCGGCGCGCCGAGCGCGATGTAGTGCCAGCGCGTGAGCATCGCGCCGACGATGTCCGGCGCGACCAGCGGCGACACTCTGAACGTGGCCATCGCGGCGATGATCAGGAACGCGCCTGCACCGAACCAGAATGCGGCGATCAGCCTCGCAAGGTATTTGATATCGACTCCTGAAACGGCGGCCGCAGCACGCCGCGGTCGGTGATGATGGCGGTGATCAGCTTCGCCGGCGTGACATCGAACGCGGGATGGCGCACGCGGATCCCTTCCGGCGCAATCGGCGTGTTGCCGATCGACGTCACCTCGGCCGCGCTCCGCTCCTCGATGGGGATCGCATCGCCGTTCGGACAATTGATGTCGATCGTCGACACCGGCGCCGCGATGTAGAACGGCACGCCGTGCGCGTTCGCCAGCACCGCGACCGTGTACGTGCCGATCTTGTTCGCCGTGTCGCCGTTCGCGGCGATGCGATCGGCGCCGACGATCACCGCGTCGAACGTCTGCTTCTGAAAAAAGTGGCCGGACATGTTGTCGGTGATCAGCGTGACGTCGATCCCTTCCTGCTGCAGCTCCCACGCGGTGAGACGCGCGCCCTGCAGGTACGGTCTCGTTTCGTCCGCGAACACCGCGATCCGCTTGCCGCCTTCGATTGCGGCGCGGACCACGCCGAGCGCCGTGCCGTAGCCAGCGGTTGCGAGTGCGCCCGCGTTGCAATGTGTGAGCACCGTTGCTTGCTCGCCGAGGAGCTCTGCGCCGAAGTGGCCGAGGCGTTTGTTGGATTCGACGTCCTCGCGGAGCATCGTCTCCGCTTCGGCGACGAGATCGGCGCCGCGTGCATGCGCGCGAAGCATGCGATCGACGGCCCACATCAGATTCACGGCGGTCGGCCGCGCGGCGCGAAGCTCCGTCGCCGCGGCTTGAACATCGTCCGCCATGGCCATGCCGAACGCAGCCGCGACACCGATCGCCGGCGCGCCGCGCACGATCATCTCTTTGATCGCCACAGCCACCGAATGCGCGTCGCGGCACTCCACCCAAACCACGTCGCGCGGCAGAAGTCTCTGGTCTAAAAGGTGCAGCGTATTTTGAGTCCAGCGGATCGGCTCGACGGTCATCGGTCGATCGTTATACTACGCGGCGTTGGAGTGCGGCAGCTCGCTGCCGCCCCCGGATTGCGGTGGCTTGCCGCCGCGAGCTTCTTCGCCGCACTCTCTGGAGGACTCATGGTCAAGGTAGGTGTAAACGGATTCGGCCGCATCGGACGGAATGTCGTCCGCGCGGCGCTCGCCTCGAAACACGACATCGAATTCGTCGCCGTCAACGATCTCACCGACGCAGCGACGCTGGCGTATCTCCTCAAATACGACTCGGTCCACGGCACGATTCAGAACGAAATCAAGGCGACGGAGAACGGCATCACCATCGACAGACACGAGATGCGCGTCTTCGCCAATCCCGATCCGAACGACATCCCGTGGGACGACCTCGGCGTGGAGATCGTCGTCGAATCATCCGGCCGCTTCACGAACAAAGACAAAGCCTCGCGTCACCTCAAGAAATCGGTCGAGACGGTGATCATCTCCGCGCCGTCGAAGGACGCCGACGCCACGTTCTGCATGGGCGTCAACGAGAAGGACTACGACCCGTCGAAGCACAAGATCATCTCCAACGCATCGTGCACGACGAACTGCCTCGCGCCCGTGGCGAAAGTGCTGCACGCAAAGTTCGGCATCGCCAGCGGCATCATGACCACGGTGCATTCGTACACGAACGATCAGGAGATCCTCGACCTCCCGCACAAAGACATCCGCCGCGGACGCGCCGCCGCGCTCTCCATGATTCCGACCACGACGGGCGCCGCGAAAGCCGTCGGACTCGTGCTGCCGGAGCTGAAGGGCAAATTCGACGGCATCTCCGTGCGCGTGCCGACGCCGAACGTCTCGCTGGTCGATCTCACCTTCCACACCGACAAGGCGACGAGCGCGGACGAGATCAATCAGGTCATCCGCGACGCATCGAGCGGCGAGCTGAACGGCATTCTCGATTTTTCCGACGAACAGCTCGTCTCGATCGACTTCAACAACAACGCGCATTCGTCGATCGTCGACACGACCTTCACGCGCAGCGTCGACCCGCACATGCACAAGATCCTCGCGTGGTATGACAATGAGTGGGGCTACTCGAACCGCATCCTCGATCTCATCGCGCATGTGGCGCGAGTGAAGAAAGAGACGCTGCAGCACGCATGATCGAGATTCGCACGATCGACCAGCTTTCCCTCGGCGGCGCGAAGGTGTTCTATCGCGTCGATTACAACGTGCCGCTCGACGGCACCCGCATCACCGACGCGACACGCATCGAAGAAACGCTCCCGACATTGCGCCTCCTCCTCGACGCGAATGCCGCCGTCGTCATCGCCTCGCACCTCGGACGTCCGAAAGGGGAGCGCAAGCCGAAGTACTCGCTCGCCCCTGTTCGCGAAAAGCTCGCGGAGCTGCTCGGCCGCGACGTGAAGTGGGCGGATGACTGCGTCGGCGCCGATGCGGAACAGCCGCTGAAACCGGGCGAGGTGCTGCTGCTCGAAAACCTCCGCTTCCACGCGGGCGAAGAGAAAAACGACGCCGCATTCGCAGAACAGCTGCACAAGCTGGCGGATGTCTACGTCAACGATGCATTCGGCGCGTGCCATCGCGCACATGCATCGATCGACGCACTGCCGCGACTCTTCCCGAAAGAGCGCACCGCGGGCGGACTGCTGCTCGCGCGCGAGCTCGAGTTCCTGCAGAAGGTCACGAACGTCACCGACCGCCCCTTCGTTGCGCTCCTCGGCGGCGCGAAGATCGCCGGCAAAATTGAGCCGCTCGAAGCGCTGGTCAAGCTCGCCGACACGATCCTCATCGGCGGCGGCATGGCCAACACGTTCCTCGCCGCGAAAGGGATCGAGATGGGAGGCTCGCTCGTCGACCGCGATTCGATCGATGTCGCCACGCGCATTCTCGCGACCTCGAAGGTCACGCTGCCGGCCGATCTCGTCGTCGCGGACGATCTCGAAAATCCGACGAAGATCGAGACCGTCTCCGGCTCGCTCACACCCGAGCAGAAGGCGTTCGACATCGGACCGAAGACCGTCGAGCAATACGCCGCCGCGCTGAAAAACGCGAAGGTGGTCTTCTGGAACGGACCGATGGGCGTGTTCGAAAAAGAGGCGTTCGCGAAAGGCACGATGGCGATGGCACGCGCAGTCGCGGATGCGGACGCGATCACCGTCGTCGGCGGCGGCGAGTCCGTCGAAGCAGTGAAGGCATCAGGATTCGCATCGAAGATCAGCCACATCTCGACCGGCGGAGGCGCGAGCCTGGAGTTCATCTCGGGCGCGTCATTGCCGGGCGTTGAGGTACTCAGGAAAGGATGAAGGCAGAAGGATGAAGGCTGAGGTCATCCTTCTGCCTTCATCCTTCTGCCTTCCGTAATGGCGACCGAGATCGAAATCAAATTCCCGCTTCGCGATCGCGGTGAGCTCGTCCGCAAACTGACGGACCTCGGCGCACAACGCCTCTATCCCGAAACGTTCGAAGACAACATCGTGCTCGACCGCCGCGGGGAGCTGCGCACGCGCGGCTCGCTGCTCCGCGTCCGCAAGTTCGGCCGCTACGCCATCGCGACATACAAAGGTCCGGCGATGTTCGACAGCGGCGTGAAGTCGCGCGAGGAAGTGCAGACCGGCGTCGAGTCGTTCGAGCTCGCCATCCAGCTCTTCGATTCGCTCGGATTCAAGCCGGTCTTCCGCTACCAGAAGTTCCGCGAGGTGTGGCGCATCCGCGACGTCGAAGTCGTCCTCGACCGCACACCGATCGGTGATTACTTCGAGATCGAGGGACCGATGGATGTCATTCGCACCGTCTCGACGGAGCTCGGGATGAACCTCGATCAGGGACTCCGTCAGTCGTACGCCGATCTCTACCGGCTGGCGCGACGCACGCGCGCCGATCTGCCCGAAAACATGGTCTTTCCACCGGACGCCTTGTGACCCCGTGTCATCCCGAGCGCAGTCGAGGGATCCCCTGCCGAAGTTCGGCGGGGGATGGCTCGACTTCGCTCGCCATGACACACGGTGCTCTATGCGCAGCATGATTCTCGCCGCGGGCCTCGGCACGCGGCTTCGCCCCGTCACCAACACGCTTCCGAAGCCGATGGTGCCGGTCTGCAACCGGCCGCTGATCGCGTACGCGGTCGAAGCATTCCTCGCAGCCGGCATTGACGACATCGTCGTCAACCTCCATCACCTCCCCGACCCGATCGTCGAGTTCCTCACCTCGACGTACGACTGCCGTTTCGAGTTCTCGCTCGAGCGCGAGATCCTTGGCACAGGCGGCGGCATCCGTCGCGTGCGGCGCTTCCTCGAAACGACCGGCGAATTCTTTCTCGTCAACGCAGACACGATCCAGTTCCCGCGTTACGACGAGCTGCGCCGCGCGCGCGCATCGTGCGACGCGATCGCCGCGCTCACGCTTCGTCATCCGCCGCAGAACGACAAATTCACAGCGGTCTATCTCGATCACGATTCGATCACCGGCTTCGGCAGCGGCACCGGCGAGGCGCTGATGTTCTCCGGCTCGCATCTCATCAGCTCGCGGATTTTTAGGTATCTGCCCGAGGAGGAGCTCTTCGGGATTGTCGAGGCGGTGTATCAGCCGTTGATCGGGAGAGAGACGATTGCAGGCGTCGTCGATGACGGATTGTGGTTCGACATCGGCACACCGCAGCGACTGATCACCGCGGGCCATGCGATTCGCGAGCTCACGATTCGCGGCGACATCAAACTCGCGAGCGGCTCGCGCATCGAAGGCGATTCGATCGTCGACGAAACCGCGGACATCCGCGGCACGATCGCGCGTTCATCGATCGGTGCGAACAGCGCGATCGAAGGCCGCGTGAGCGACTCCGCGGTGTGGGACGACTGCCATATCGCGACCGCTGTTTCGCTCGAGCGCTGCATCGTCGCGCATGGCGTAAACCTCACAGAATCGGGCGATTTCCGCGATCTTCTGATCACGTCCGACGAAGCCGCGGGTGTACTCTTTACGAACACCCATGCCCACTGAGTCGTCCCGAAGACAGGTCATCACTATCTTTCTATTGCAGGGCATCGCGGGCCTCGCTGCGATGGTTTGGGTGGCCTACGTTCGCCGCGCGCAAACCGCCGCAATCCTCCACTCCCTCGGCGCCGACGCCGTCATTCTCATCGGCATCTTCATCGTCTTCTCGGCCTCCGTCGCGCTGCTGAAGTTCGAGCTCACCGAGCAGATTTACGTCTCGCTCATGACCACCGCCTGCATCGCGTTTTATCCGCTCCTCGGGCCGGTACTGACGTCGTGGCTCGCGGTCGCGGTCGCGATGGGGGCGCGCATTCTCGCGGTGCAGCAGCTCGGTCCGATCAAGACCGATACGCGCGATCCATTCACCGAATACGTCAAAGCACTGGCCGGACAATTCCCGACGTACGGCGTGCCGGTGCTCGCCGGCGCGATGCTCTACGAGCGCCTCGGCGGCGAGCTGCCGGTCGTGCACGCCAGTCCGGGCGCCGCGCTGAAAGTCGCGCTCGGCGGCGTCGCGCTGATCATGACCAACGAGATCATGATGTTCATGCCGGCGCGCGCGTACGGCTACTCGGTCAAAGAGGTCCTGCGCCTCGACGTCCTCGACGCCTCGATCTATCTCGTCGCGCTGCCGTACTCCGTCGCCGTCGCGCTCGCGTACGGACCGATGGGCTGGGGCACCGTCGCCGCGCTCGCATTCACCGGCTGCGTCGCCAATCTCGTCGCGCGCAATCTCGCGAAGACGCGCAGCAAATCGGTGCAGTTGCTGCAGCGGCTCGCGTCGCTGACCAACATCGGCAAGACGATCTCCCTCCGCTTCACCACCGATCAGCTGCTGATGGCGATCTACACCGAGTGCGAGAAGATCGTCGACTGCACGCTCTTCACCATCGCGCTGCTCGACGAATCGACGAACGAGCTGTCCTTCGAGCTCGACGTGCGCGAAGAAGCGTTCCTCCCGAAAGACCGCATCCCGGTCGGCGAAGGATTGAACTCGTGGGTGGTGCGACACCATCAGCCGCTGCTCATCGGCAGCGTCGCGGAAGAAGCGCGCTTCGGCGTGAAGGCGGTCGCCGACACGAAGCCGACCGAGTCATGGCTCGGCGTGCCGATGATCGTGCGCGATCGCGTGATCGGCGTCATCTCCATCGAGTCGCTGAAGAAAAACGCCTTCACGCAGGACGACGTGATCCTGCTGACCGCGATCGCGAACCAGGCCGCGGTGGCGATCGAGAACGCGCACCTCTACAAAGATCTCGAGGGCCTCACGTACGCGCTCGAGCAGCGCGTGATGGAGCGGACGAACGAGCTGCGCGAGACGAACCTGCGCCTCATGGCGGCCGACCGCTCGAAGAACCAGTTCCTGGCCAACATGTCGCACGAGCTGCGCACGCCGCTCAACTCGATCATCGGATTTTCGAGCGTGCTGCTCGATTCGACGCGCGACGTGATCACCTCGCGCCTCTACAAGTTCCTGGAGAACATCCACTCCGCCGGCAATCACCTGCTCGAGCTGATCAACGACATCCTCGATCTGTCGAAGATCGAAGCGGGGAAGATGGAGCTGCGCGTCGAGCTGTTCGATCTGCGCGACACGATCGCCGCCGTCGAGCGCGTGATGAAAGGCTTCGCCGCCGAAGCGAACGTGCACATTCACGCCTCGATCGATCCGCAAGTGCCGCAGGTGCGGCTCGATGAAGGACGCCTGAAGCAGATCCTCTTCAACCTGCTGTCGAATGCGGTGAAGTTCTCGCCGAAGGGCGGACCGGTGCGCATCGACGTGCACAGCATCGCGAAAGACGCCTCGCCGATCGCCGTGCACGCGGTGCGCATCGATGTCGCCGATCAGGGCATCGGCATCTCATCCGACGAGCTCGAACGGATCTTCGACGAGTTCTACCAGACCGAGCACGGGCGCCGCGCTCGCCGCGGCGGCACAGGCCTCGGCCTCTCCCTCACGCGCAACTTCGTCGAGCTCCACCACGGCACGATCGAAGTGCAGTCCCGGCCCGGCGAAGGATCGTGCTTCACGCTCTTCCTGCCGGTCGATTGCGACGACGTGCCGGGCGCCATGACGGTGCCGATGGTGCACACCAGTTCGCAGGTCGCCGCCGGCGGGCCGCAGTAGCCCCTGTGACCTGCGCTATCATCCCCCGCCTATGTCGAACCGCACATTCACCATCATCAAGCCGGACTCTGTCCGCAAAGGCAATTTCGGAAAGATCATCAGCCGCATCGAAGACGAGGGCTTCCGCGTCCTCGGGCTGAAAAAAGTGTCGCTGTCGAAGGCGCAGGCCGAGGGTTTTTACGCGGTGCACAAAGAGCGTCCGTTCTACGCCTCGCTCGTCGAGTACATGACCTCCGGACCGGTGTTCGTCGCCGCGCTCGAGCGTGACGGCGCCGTCGCACATCTGCGCAAAGTCATGGGCGCCACCGATCCGGCGAAAGCCGACGCCGGCACGATCCGCAAGGACTTCGGCGAATCGATCGAGCAGAACGCGATTCACGGAAGCGATTCGGACGAGAACGCGGCGATCGAGATCGCATTCTTCTTCGCCGCCAGCGAACTGCTCTAGACCCCTCACCCGCCTTCGGCACCCTCTCCCGCAAGCGGGCGAGGGGCAACGCACTCTCGCAGCGCAAGCCCCGTTGGCCTTCGCCCCGCTTGCGGGGAGAAGGTGGCCCTGAGCGAAGCGAAGGGCCGGATGAGGGGCTCTAGTTCGCGACGATAATCGCGCTCATCCCGCTCGCTTCCAACCTCTCGCGCGTCTTGATGGCCTGTTCCCTCGACGGGAACGGGCCAATCCGCACGAAGTAGAGCTTCCCCTGATCGATGTGCGCCTTCTCGCCGAGTTGCGTGAGGCGATTCAGCAGCTCCTTCGCGTTCGCTTCGATCGCAAATGCGCCGGCCTGCACGCTGAATCCGTGCTGCACTTGCGGCGGAGCGGGAGGCGCCGGAGCGGGCTTCACAGTCTCGACCTGGATGTTCTCCACTACGACCTTCGGCTCTTCAACGACCGGGGCGAACTTCGGCGCAGGCGCGGGCGGAGGGGGCGGCGTGATCTCGATGGGCGGCGGCGCGAGATCGGTCATCGCTTCCTTGGGCGTGACCGGCACCGTCACGACGTACGGCGCAGGCGGTTCGCGATCGCCCCGCCCGACCTGCACGACGTACAGATCGACTTCACCGCTTCCCGGCTCGACCAGTCCGATCTGCTGCGCGGCCGCATACGACAGGTCGATCATCCGATTGCCGACGAACGGACCGCGATCGTTCACCCGCACGCGCACGACTCTGCCGCTCTTCGAGTTCTTCACGTCGAGCACCGTTCCGAACGGCAGCGTGCGATGCGCCGCGGTGAGCAGCAGCGGATCGAAGATCTCGCCGTTCGCCGTGGTGCGCCCCGCGAACTCCTGCCCATACCACGACGCGACGCCGTGCATGATCTCCGGCTGGGTGGCGGGCGGCGGCGCGGTGGTCGCGCAGGCATAGGCGACGAAGAGGATGGCACCGAGTGTCATCCTGAGCCGCGTAGACGGCGAAGGACCCGTCGAACCGAGCCGCGGCCTCGAAGCTACGGATCCTTCGGCGTCTGCGCGCCTCAGGATGACACCGCGCTTCATACCCGCACCTCGCCCACTTCCGCATGAATCTCCTCGCGATGCTTCGCCAGGATCGGATCGACGTCTTCGATGAGAAACCGCTCCGTCTGCTGCCGTGAGAGTCCCGTGTAGTCCTCCGGTCTGGCGATCCGTTCGATCGTTTCGCGATCGATGCCGAACAGCGCGTCGTCCGCGATGCGATCGAAGAGATCGTTGCGATTTGCGCCGCCCTTGATCGCGTCCGCTGCGGCCTGCGAATGCACGCGCACGCGCTCGTGCAGCACCTGGCGGTCGCCGCCGCGCCGCACGCCTTCCATCATCAGGTTCTCGGTCATCATGAACGGCAGCTCGCGCCGCACGTTCGCCGCGATCACCTCTTCGTGCACGACGATGCCGCCGACGATGTTGTCCCAGATCAGCGCCAGCGCATCCGCAGCGAGGAATGCCTCGGGGATCGCGATGCGGCGATTGGCGGAGTCATCGAGCGTGCGCTCGAACCACTGCGTCGCCGCCGTGAGCGCGGGATTCAGCGAATTCACGATGAGATGCCGGGACAGCGCATCGAGCCGCTCCGCGCGCATCGGATTGCGCTTGTACGCCATCGCCGAAGAGCCGACCTGCTCCTCTTCGAACGGCTCCTCGATCTCGCGCAAATGCTGCAGCAGCCGCATGTCGTAGCCGAACTTCGACGCGCTCTGCCCGAAGCCGGCCAGCGCCGATACGACCTGCGCGTCGACCTTGCGCGAGTACGTCTGCCCCGACACCGGATAGCTGCGCGGCATTCCGACCTTCTCCGCGACGAGCTGCTCGAGCCGGTTCACTTTCGATTCATCGCCTTCGAACAGATTGAGAAACGACGCCTGCGTCCCGGTCGCGCCTTTCACGCCGAGGAGTGCGAGTTGGGACAACCGGAACTCGAGCTCCTTGTAGTCGAGCAGCAGATCGTGCAGCCAGAGCGTGGCGCGTTTGCCGACCGTCGTCAGCTGCGCCGGCTGAAAGTGAGTGAATGCAAGTGCTGGTTCATTGCGCCATTTCCACGCGAAGTCGCGCAGCTTGGCCATCAGGTTGACCACGCGGCGGACCACGATGCGCAGCGCTTCGGCCATCTGCAGGATGTCAGTGTTGTCGGTGACGAAGGCAGAGGTTGCGCCGAGGTGAATGATGCCTTTCGCGGAGGGAGCCTGAAGTCCGTAGGCGTAGATGTGCGACATCACGTCGTGACGGATCTCCCGCTCGCGGCGCTCGGCGTCTTCGTAGTTGATGTCGTCCGCGTGCGCCTTCAATTCGGCGAGCTGCGCATCGGTGATGGAGAGCCCGAGCTCCTGCTCCGCTTCGGCCAGCGCGATCCACAAACGCCTCCACGTGCGGAACTTGAAATCGGCGGAAAAGAGGTACGACATCTCCTTCGAGGCGTACCGTTCGGTGAGCGGATTGGAGGCGGAATTGCGCTTCACGAACGGATTATAACGGCCTACACTGAACGCCATGCCGCCCTCGGTTTCGACGCACGATTCGCGCCGCGTGACACACACCGCGATGCGCGTCGTGATCCTGATTTCAGGCGCGCTGGTGCTGCTGTCGTGCATCTATCTGTTCAGCGACCGCGGCGGAATCGGCGAGCTCCAGCAGGCTCGACAACGCGTCGATGCACTGCACGCCGACGTCAAACGTCTCGAAGCCGAGAACGCGCGCCTTCGCGCCGAAGTGCAGAGCGCGAAGAAGTCGACCTACGCCGTCGAGCGCATTGCCCGCGAAGACCTCGGGCTCTCGAAAAAGGGCGAGGTCGTGTACATGCTGCCGAAGGCGCGTTAATCGCTCTTGCGTCATCAGTCGATCTGCACCGCCACCGTCTCGCCCTGAACCACGGTGACCGGATATCGCCGCGGCCTGCCGCCGAGCGGCGTGACTTCGAGCGTGTAGCTGCCGGGCGAGACGGCATCGACCGTCGTGAGGCGGCCGTCGATCTCGATGTCGGCGACGCCGTTGCACCAGCAGCGGACGTACATGTCGCCGTCAGGCAGCAGCAGCCGCGCGGTGCCGTGCACGTCCTGATTCGACCGCAGCAGCAACTGCCCGCCGCGCGGCAATGCGATGTGCACTTCGCCCGGCGGCACCGATGCGCGCACGGTCTCGGAGCCGTAGCCTGATGCCGAGGCGGAGAAGCGGTATTCGCCCGCTGCCAGCGGCAGCACGTACGTTCCATCGGGCTCTGTTTCGTGCGCGGATGCGAGCACGTGTCCGGCCGCATCGCGCGCGACTGCGTTGCCCGTCAACGTGCGGCCGTCGCGCGCGTCGACGATCCGCACGACCACGCCCGCCGAGCGAACGAGCCGCATCACGATGTCGCCATCGATCGCCTCCGCGGATGCATTCGCGTAGCCGTTTTTCGATGCGATCAGCGTGACGGCCGCGCCGCGCGGCACATCGATCGATGCGCGTCCATCGGCGCCGGTGACCGCGCGGAGATCGCGCGCATGAATCGTAACGTCGGGGATCGGAGCACTCGAATCGCCGTCGATCACCAGCGCGCGCGTGGTGAACGTGTCGATCTCGATGTCGAGCACCGAGGTTTGCTCGACGTCGACGTCACCGCTGTATGGAAGTCCTGCAATCAGGACGTGGTAGCGGCCCGCATCGAGGTGCAGCTCATACGAGCCGTCGTCCGTGGTGATCGCGTCTGCGCTGCTGTACTGCGACTGCAGCATGACCTCTGCATGCGCGGCCGGGCGGCCGTTGCGCGTCACGCGGCCACGCAGCGTCCGCTGCTCCTCGACCTGCAGCTCGACGTTCGCCACGGCACCCGGCGCGACGTCGACCGTCACCCGGCGCGTGCTGCGCATCGTTCCGCCGCTGCTGGTGTACGCGCACACGGTGGCGATCCCGGCCGGCACATCGTCGGCGTGGAATGTGCCGTCCGGCTGGATCTGGGTGTCGACCTTCCCCGCGGACGTATCGATGCTCAGCGAGCGGATGGTGGCAGTCGGTTTGATGCCGGAGACTTTTCCAGCGATCGCGCCCGACTGCTGCGGCTCGACGCGGATCACGACGTCGTGGACCTGCTCGATGTCGACGTCGCGCGTCGCACCGCGCACGCCGGCGCGCCGGTCGTGAACCGTGAAGTCGTATCGTCCCGGCGCGAGCGCCGCCATCGTGAACGCGCCGCTGCTGTCGGTGGCCGCGTTCGCATACGACGCCCCGAATGCGGCGGAAGTCGCCGTGACCGGAATGCCCTCCACCGGCTTGCCCGATCGATCGAGGACGTGTCCTTTCGCCGCCATGCCGCGGCTCAGCACCACGTCGAGCGGCATCATGTCGCTCGTCACGCGAATCTGCTGCATGCGCTGGAGCCACCCGTTCCTGCTGAACGTCAGCTTCACGTTCTCGTCCGGCTCCAGCGCGTCGAGCTCGAACGTGCCGTCGGCCTCGGTCGTCGGATACGCCCGCGTCTCGGCCGGCCGTTGCTCGAACTCGACATGCACGTCCTCGATCGGCTGTCCGTCCGCATCGTGCACGCGTCCGCGCAACGTGAAGCCGCGATTCAGCGCGATCGTCACCGGCTCGCTCTGTCCCGCTTCGGCGCTTACTTTTGACGGAAGGTAGTGCTCCCCGCCGGCGATGACGGTGATCCTTCCGGGCGCCAGCCCGCTGATGACGAACTCGCCCGCACCGTTGTCGTCGGCCGGCGCGTCGAGGCTCTCATCGCCGCGCCACGCCTGCGCGATGAACTGCTCGATCGGCTCCCCGGTCATTGCATCGACGACACGGCCGCGAATCAAAAGTCCCGGATCGAGCACCAGTCGCACATCACTCGACGGCGCGTGCACGACGAACTTGTGCGACGAGCCCATCGTCTCGATGGTGTACGTGCCGGGCGCGGCGAATTCGAGCTCGAACGTGCCGTCAGGATTGACCGCGGCCAACGCTTCGCTCCCCACAGCCATGAGCGTTTCCCTGGCTGCCTCTCCATCTTTGCGCATCAGCGTTCCGCGCACGATCGCGGCATCGGAAAGCGTGATGTGCAACGGCTCGATCGACGGCTTCACATCGAATTCTTTCGTCGTTTCGACGTAGTGCTTTTTCGTGAAGACCAGCGCAGAGGAACCCTGTTCGAGCTCGACCGAAAACGAGCCGTCGTCCGCCGTCATCGCCCATTCGCCGTCCGTCGGTTTGCGAATCGAAACGCCGCCGAGCGGCTGACCGCGGCCGTCGCGCACGACGCCGCGCACTTCGATGCCGGGACGCAACCTCACGACCACGTCGCGTTTGCCCGCGGCGGGAACGGTCATCGTCTCGCTGTTGCCGGTCGGCCGTCCGCGCGGCGAGACCTCGATCCGTCCTTTCGCGCCGGCCGGAACGTGCGTGCGAAAGCGGCCGTGCGCGTCGGTCGTCACGCTGCTGTGCACCATCGCATTGACGGCATCCCATCCGACTGCGATATCGAGCGCGAAGATCACGCCGGCGCCGCCAACCGGTTTGTCGTCAGCATCGCGTACCACGCCGTCGACGGTCGCGAGCCGTTTGATCGTGACGTCTTCGTTCGATCCGATCACCGCCTGCACGTACGGACCGGCGTTCGCCGTGATCGGGTACCGCGCATCGGCAACATTCAGCGTGAACGCACCCTTCGCGTCCGACACCGCGCCGCCCAGTGTCTCCGGTCCGATCACCATGTCGCCCTCGATCGCGTAGATGGGGACGCCGGCGACCGGCTTCTTCGCTTCGTCGCGCACGACGCCCGTGATCTTCTGCTGCGGGTGCACACGAATCGTGAGCTCGCCCGGCCGCGCCTCCGCGAATCCCGAGCCGCGCTCGCTGATCACCTCGATCAAGCCGCCGCGCGAGACGTGCGCGATGGCGAAGCGGCCTTCGTCATCGGTCGTCGCGAACAGATGCTCTTCGCTGAGCACGCTCGCATTCGCGACCGGTTTGCCGTTCGCGTCGATGACTTTGCCCTGAACGGCGATTCCGGCCGATGCTGCCGGCGTCGGGGAGTGCGTGATCTGCTTTGCATCGCGGTCGTCGGCCGGGACGGCCAACGACTGCGGGCGGGACGCCCGCGCTCCGGCGTCGACGAAGAGCTCCGGCGGGCGGTTCGTGTACGAGAAGACATGCTGCTCTGCCGGCGGCGCGCCTTTCTGCAGCGCGATCGTGATGTCGTGCTCGTCGGCCGGCACGAGCACCGGGTCCGCGCGAAAGCCGTCCGATTCGACATGCACGTCGACAATGCCATCCGTCGTATCGAGCTTGAACGCGCCGTCGTCGCCGGTTGTCGCGGCGCCGAGCAGCGGCCGTTCTTTCTTCGCGCTCTCCCGCCGCAGCCTGTCGATCAAACGCTCCGCGCGGTACGCCGTCACGCGCGTCTTCGCGATCGGCGCGCCGTCCGGCCCGATCACGTTTCCGGTGATCGCCGCGATCAGGAGCAGTGCAATCACTCGATCTTGCCGCGGGCGATGTCACTCGCCCGATCGACCTCCGCTGCGTAGTCCTCGATCACTTTCGAAACGAATGCGATCTGCGCGTTCGCTTCGCTCCAGCGGCGCTGTTCGATCGCTTCGCGCACGCCGGGCAGCGTCTTCACGCCGTAGCCGGTGTAGAAGCCGGGCGCGTAGATCTGATGGCGATACCACGGGCGGCGGGGCAGACCTTCGTCGCGCGTGAATGCCTGCTCGGCGTGCTGCAGCGCGCGATCGAGCGCCAGCGAGCGCGCCGGCGACTCGGTGTTCAGCGCGTTCGCATACGCCTTGGCGAATTCGTCCGCGCTCTTCTTCAATCGCGCCACCGCATTCTGCAGCGGCGCGAAATTCAAGTACGGCACCGCTCCCTCGGCCGCCGGCGCGACGAACGTCTTCGTCGGATCGGCCGCGGTCTCCATGACGTGCTCGTTCAGCAATCGATTCTGTTCTTCGGTCGATTTGCGCATGTCGTCCGCGAGCCTGCTCACTTCATCCGCGTAATCGCCGACCGTCGATGCGAGCGTGGTGAACTCGAACGGCAGCAGATCGGCGTCGGCGAATCGCAGCGTGATGCGGCCCGTCGTCTTCGCCTGCACGACGCCGTAATCGAACGTCGGGTCGCCGAAGCGCACGTAGTGATCGAACGAGTCGTAGATCGAGTGATACGAGCCGCCGTCCGACTCGCCGTCGTAGCCGATCGACAGCGCGGCGATGCCGGCGTGCTGCAGGAACGGCGTGAAATCGGAGCCCGAGCCGAGGGCGTCGAGATGGATCAGATCGCGATTCAGCGCGGCCTTCTTTTCCGTGTTCGTCTTCGCCGTCATCACATCGTGCGCGCGCTGGCGCTCGAACACCGAGACGTTGCGCTCCGGGTCGGTGACGTCGTGCGCCACCTGCGTGATGAAGCGCTCCAGCGTGTGCGAGCCGCCCGCATCGAGGAAGCCGCGCGCGTTCGAATCGGAGTTCATGTACATCGTTAGATGCTTCTGCAGGTCGGAAATGTGCGTCTCGACCCATTCCGTCGATCCGAGGAGGCCCTGCTCCTCGCCGTCCCAGGCGGCGTAGATGATCGTGCGGCGCGGACGCCAGCCGGTTTTCGCGAGCTCGCCGACGGCGCGCGCTTCCTCCAGCTCCGCAACCATGCCGCTGATCGGATCGCTCGCGCCGTTCACCCACGCGTCGTAGTGATTCCCGTGCATCACCCACTCGTCGGCGCGATCGGTGCCGGGGAGTTTCGCGATGACATCGCGCGCCGGCACGAGCTTCCAGTCGAACTCGAGCTTCATGTGCACGCGCGACGGGCCGGGCCCGAGGTGATAGGTGATGGGAAGCGCGCCGCGCCAGTCGGTCGGTGCGACGGGACCGCCGAGCGCGCGCAGCAGCGGCAGCGCGTCGCCGTACGAGATCGGCAGCACCGGGATCTTCGTGATGGTCTGCACGTCTTTGCGGTCTAGCCGTTTCGCGTCCGCCGTCGCGCCGACGCCGGGCGTCAGCGGATCGCCGGAGTAGAGCGGCATGTCGGCGACCGAGCCGCGCTGCGCACCGTTCTCGTTGCGGAACGCGCCTTTAGGATACGTGTCGCCTTCGAAATAGCCGTCGTCGTGCGGATCGGAGTAGATGATGCAGCCGATCGCGCCATGCTCCGCCGCGACTTTCGGCTTGATGCCGCGCCATGACTGCCCGTATCGCGCGATGACGATCCTGCCCTTCACATCGACGCCGCGCTTCGCGAGCTCGTCGTAGTCGGCGGGCAAGCCGTAGTTGACGTAAACCAGATCGCCGGTGACGTCGCCGTCGGTCGAATAGGCGTTGTACGTCGGGAGCTGTTCGCTGGTCTGCCCCGAGGTCGCGTCCTGCGGCAGCGGCGTCTCCGCGAGCTTCAGCGTGACGTGCTCCGGTGCGATCAGCTCGACGATGCGCGTCTTCGGCGTCGGGAAGAGCACGGTGAAGGTCTCGATCGTCGTGTCGTAGCCCCACGACTTGAAGAGCGACGCGATGAATTCGGCGTTCTCTTTGTCGTAGGCGGAGCCGAGGTGGTGCGGATGCGCGCTGAGGCGCCGCATCCATTCGCGCAGCTCGTCGCGATTCAGATTGGCGTCGAATTTCTGTTCAAGCGCGTGCTGCTTCGCGGCGGAGGCGGGGGTGAATCCGACCATCGGTTTGTCCTGAGCGAGCGCGGAAAAAGCGAGGAGGACAACGAGCAGACGATGCATGGTTCAATTAGATAGCAGACAGCAGACAGCAGATAGCAGGAGCAACAAAAACGTTTCTCGAGTCGGCGGTTCGCCTGGCTGCTATTTGGCTATCCGTTAGAAATGTCCACGCCATACGACCTGTCGTGTCTCGGACCGTATGCGTTCGAGCACCTCATCAACGCGCTCGCCTTGAAAGTCCTCGGCGCGGGCAGCACCGGCTTCGCGCCCGGCTCCGATGGCGGACGCGATGTCTTCTTCGAGGGCGAAGCGCCATACCCTAGTCTCACCGACCGCTGGCGCGGCACGTGGTACCTGCAGGCGAAATTTCATGCGCCGTCGGCATCCGCGGACGAGCAGAAGTGGCTGCTGCGCCAGATCGAGCACGAGATCAAGGCGTTCAAGAACGCCGACAGCAAACGAGTCTGGCCTGACAACTGGATCATCGTTACGAACGTCGAGCCGAGCGGCGTGCCGAAGACCGGCGTGTTCGATCGCGCGCGCGAGATGGTCCGCGCTGCGCACCCGGAGCTGGACAAGCATTTCGACATCTGGGGTGGTCGCAAGATCCTCGATCTGCTGATCGATCATCCCGAGATCGCCCGGCATTACGGCCACTTCCTCACTCCAGGAAATCTCGTGTCGGAGCTGATCGACTCGCTCGCCGATACAAGAGCGGATGTTCGCCGCATTCTCTGGCACCTGATCGTCGGCGAAATGCAAAACCAGCAGTTCAGCAAACTGGAGCAGGCTGGCGCCGGGGGCTCGCAGCAGCCGGGAATCCATACCCTATTCGTTGACCTGCCGGTCGCCGAAACGCGGCGCTCAGAGCCGCCGTACGAGCGGATGGCCGTCGCGACCTTGTTGCAGTCCTCCGCGCGCTCGCATCGTCCGTCGAACGATCGCCAGCTCGCGGGAGAGGCATGGCGTTTGTGGCGCAACGATCCGGCACGCGCGTCCGTGTGGTTTCTGCGCGGCGGACCGGGCCAGGGGAAGTCGACCATCGGTCATTACTTCGCGCAGTTGCAGCGCGCCGCGATTCTTCAGAGCGACACTTCGCTGAACATCTCGAACACGCAGCGGCAGCTCGCGGCGGAGATTTACGATCGTGCGCCTCTGCGGCCGGAAGCGCCGCGCGTTCCGATCATCATCGAATTGAAGAGCTATGCCGAATGGCTGGCCGCCGTCGAAGCGCGCGAGCGCCAGCAAGTGCGCGATCCCAATTTCAAGAAAATGCCGCGGCGCATCGTCACCTATCTCGCGGAGAAGCTGACGCAGGAACTGGGAGAAGACGTGCTGCCCGGCACGCTGCGTCGCGCGCTCGCGCTGCGATCGTGGTTCGTCTTCTTCGACGGTCTCGACGAGGTACCGTCGGACGTGAAGGACACGGTAGCGAAAGAGGTGCGCCATTTCCTGGAACAGGACGTGGTGGAGATCGACGCCGACGTGCTGGCCTGCTGCACGTCGCGTCCACAGGGATATTCAGGCCAGTTCGACGCGATCGAGAGCGCACGGCTGGTGTTGCCGGCGCTCGAACCGAAGCGGGCGCTCGATTGCGCGCGGCCGCTGCTCGCGTTTCAGCGCACGCCGGCCGACGCGGAGCGAGACTCCGGGATTCTCGAACGAGCGATGGAACGTCCGTCGATTCGCCACCTCATGACCACTCCACTGCAGTCGCACATCATGGCCATCGTCGTGCGCGAGGGGGGGAAGCCGCCGGAGCGGCGCTGGCAGCTGTACCGCAACTTCTACGAGATCATTCGCCGCCGCGAGGCGAATCACGAATTGCCCGACGCTTTGTTGACCAGTCTTCTCCGCGAGAAAACGCAGCTCCTCAAAGCCGTCCACAACCGCCTCGGATTCGCGTTGCACGCTCGCGCCGAGCGGGCGGAGAACGCCGAGTCGATGATGCGAAAGGATGAGTTTCGCGGACTCGTCGTCGCCGCCGTGCAGTCGATGGGCGAGCCGCGCGAACTGGTCGACGTGGTGATGCGCGCCACGACCGAACGACTGGTACTGGTCAACACGCCCGACAGCGGCGATCACGTCCGCTTCGACGTGCGACAACTCCAGGAATTCTTCGCCGGCGAATTCCTGTACGAGGAGATCGACGTCAGTGACCAGCACGACAATCTCGCCGAGCGTCTCGACATCCTCGATGGCGATGCGCACTGGCGGGAAGTGATCCTGTTCGCCATCAGCGCGGTGATCGAGACCCGCAGGCATC
Source organism: Thermoanaerobaculia bacterium (assembly GCA_035255945.1). Lineage (GTDB taxonomy): Bacteria > Acidobacteriota > Thermoanaerobaculia > Gp7-AA8 > Gp7-AA8 > JAJPHC01. The sequence goes on along the minus strand of DATEZA010000291.1, from coordinate 16,899 downwards.
TCGAGCTGTCGGTCGTGACCCAGGCACTGGAGCGATTCGACTACAGCGAGGATGCGTCGACTAAGTGGCTTCGAAAGCGCCTCTGCCGCGGAAGTGTGCTCCTGGCGATGCTTTTGAACGACGGCGTGCTCGAACAGGACCAGCGCGTTCGCGCTCGATTCCGCAACGCGTTCTCGTCGGCTCTCGCGTCGACCGAGGTGCCGGTGCTTGCGGCGTTTCAGCACATCGGGACGACGAACTCACGGCGGTGGGTAATCGATTCGTGCATCGATGCTCTCGATTACAACAATGTTCCGGAGCTCGTGGGCGCGGCGGCCCTTCTGGTTGCTCTGCTGGATGATGATGATCGACGTCTCCCGCGTGTGACTGCGTGGTTCGAAGATGCGCCACCGGCGTTCCTCGCTCTGGTCGCGGCAGTCGCGGCGCGGCTGGTTACGAATTGTCCAGCGTGGTTCCTCCACCTGCTCAGTCATCTTCTCGAGGATGATCGTTGGCTGTCGCTTTCGGCCGATGGCTTGAAGAGTGTCATTGACCATCTGCGACATGCCCCCTCAATCGGTCGTACGGTGATGGAAGCCGATCTCCTTAGCTGGATGTTGCTGGCCGAACCATCGACATCGGACGGCCAGACCTACGGCGCCGTACTGTTGGAACGTTCGGAAGTTGGATGGGCGGGATCGTCCCCGATCGCACACTGGACCACGCAGGATCCTCCGTCAGCCGTCATGAGTCGTCTATTGCATGCGATTCTTCGTCTTTCGACATACCGCGACGGCGAATCGCTGCGTGCTCTCGCGACGGTGCTCAAAGAAATTCCGGCACCGCTGCTTCACGGACTTCCGGAGCACGTCAAAACTCAGCTACCGCTCGACTGGTTTCGTCATCTGCCGCCGCAGATCGAGGAGCTCACCTCGGCCAGTGACGATGACGCTCGCGAGATTCTCGATCATGAGACATTTCGAGGCCGTCGCGTTCCTCGCTACGTCGGCTTTAAGTTCCTGAACATGCCCGTTCGTCTCGAGCAATGGAATCGACTGGCCACGGACTATCCGGCGATCGCGTTTTTCATCTTCGGAGACCCGGAGTTGTCCCGCTATGTGATGCAGGGTCTGGACTACGACGTCGCTGCTGCGCTGCTGGTGCGTGCGCTCCTGGAGGAGCCCGAATATCTGCTCACGGCGCCCGGATCGTGGGGAAAGCTCGTCATCCTGCGGCCGGGATCCTTTTCGGCGATTCGCAACGCCGCGAAGTCCGTCGCGCATCTTCCCGTTTTGAAGAGCGCGTTTCGCACGGAGTTTCACCGCATCCATGCGCTGTTCCCGAGCGACGCGATCCTGTTGCCGCATCTGCTTCCGTCCGCGGTGCGCTTTCTCGACCAGGGCTGGTTGCCATACGAAACAGCGTCGCTTGCCGACAACGTGGATCAGAGACCGGAGGTGCGGATCAGCGCGGCGATCCTGACGAAGAGACCATGGAGCGATGTCTGGAAGCTCGTTCCTCTTCTCGACGCACAGTGGCTGCGCTGGTTCCTCGAAGTTGTCGTCAGCATGCAGGTGCAGGGCGTTCTCAACGACGTGCTCGACCTGAGCAAGGTCGAATACGACATCCGGACGCTTGCCGATCCCCTGCTGCAGAAAGCCCGTGAACGATCGGAGATGCCGATATCCAACGTCACCCGAACGTCATCCGGCTACCTGCATTCTTTCTCCGCAATACGCTGACGTATCGGTTGCTCCCACCATCCGCTGTCTGCTATCTGCTATCTCCATGTGCGGCATCAACGGCATCTTCGCGTACGCGGACGACGCGCCTTCCGTCGATCGCGATGAATTGATCGCGTCGCGAGAGTGCATGCGCTTTCGCGGTCCCGACGCGTCGGAAGCGTGGGTGTCACAAAACGGCAAAGTCGGCTTCGGCCACCGCCGCCTCGCCATCATCGACCTCTCGCCCGCCGGCGCGCAGCCGATGCATCGCGGCGAGCTGTCGATCATCTTCAACGGCGAGATCTACAACTACCAGGAGCTGCGCGAGCAGCTCATCGCGCGCGGCCGTACGTTCACGTCGCACTCCGACACCGAGGTGCTGCTCGCGCTCTACGACGAAAAACGTGAAGCGATGCTGAACGAGCTGCGCGGCATGTTCTCGATCGCGTTATGGGACGGCCGCGAACGGCGGATGCTCCTCGCGCGCGATCCGTACGGCATCAAGCCGCTCTACTACGCGGACGACGGGAAAACGATCCGCATCGCGTCGCAGGTGAAGGCGCTGATCGCAGGCGGTCATGTCGATAAACAATTCGATCCCGCGGCCGCCGCCGGATTTTTTCTGCGTGGCACCGTGCCGGAGCCGTTCACGATGTACCGGGCGATCCGCTCGCTTCCCGCGGGCTCGTACGCGTACGTCGACGCGCGCGGCATGCGCGAGCCGGTCCGCTATTTTTCGATCGCCGCGACATTGCGCGATGCAGTCGAATCCAATCAACACTTCGCCGAAGCGGAGCGGCGCGAAGCGGTGCACGACGCGGTGCTCGAATCGGTGCGCTATCACCTGGTCGCGGATGTGCCGGTCGGCGCGTTTTTGTCGGCCGGCATCGACTCGACGGCGGTCGTTGCGCTCGCGCGCGAGACCGGCGCGACCGACCTGCAGACGATGACGCTCCGCTTTTCCGAATATCGCGGACGCGACAACGACGAAGCGCCGCTCGCGCAACTGGTCGCGCAGCAGTACGGCGTGCGGCATGCGATCCGCGAGCTGACGCTCGACGAGTTCCGCAACGAGCTGCCGCGCGTGTTCGCGGCGATGGATCAGCCGAGCGTCGATGGCCTCAACAGCTACTTCATCAGCAAGGCGGCGCACGATTTCGGCTTGAAGGTCGCGATGTCGGGCACCGGCGGCGACGAGCTGTTCGGCGGCTACACCTCGTTCCGCGACATCCCGCGCTGGATGCCGATCACCCGTCCGCTCGCGCGCGTGCCGGGACTGAGCAGCGCGGTGTACGGCATCAACTCCGCGCTGGCGAAACGGAGCCGGCACATCAGCCCGAAGATGGGCGAGATCCTGCGCTACGGCTCGTCGTACGCCGGCGCCTATCTCGTGAAACGCGGACGCTTTCTCGCCTCGGAATTGCCATCCGTTCTCGGCGACGACATCGCGCGCGAAGGATTGCAGCGCCTCGATCTGCTGCCGCTCATCGAGCAGACGGTGACGCCCGATCCGGGCAATCCGTTCGCGCGCGTCGCCGCGCTCGAGTCGTCGCTCTACCTCCGCAATCAACTGCTGCGCGACATGGACTGGGCGTCGATGGCGCACTCACTCGAAGTGCGCGTGCCGCTCGTCGATGCGCACCTGCTGCGCAAGCTCGCACCCCTGCTCGTCACGCGCAAAGAGCGCGGCAAGCAGCTCCTCGCCGCCGCTCCGCATCCGCCGCTGCCGCCGGAAGTGCGGAATCGCCGCAAGACGGGCTTCACGCTGCCCATCAAGGAGTGGCTGCGGCAGGAAGGCAAGGTGGAGTTCGGCAAGCGCAGCTGGGCGCGCAAGGTGTACGAGGTGATGTTCTCGGGAGAGATGGGTTACTGGTGAAATCGTCGTTGGTGAGGGGCCGTAGCAGCAAGAATGTCGGCGGATGGTGTACGACAAGCTCTTAGCTTGTCGCCGGCAAGCTGAGAGCTTGCCCTACACCAACCAGCGCGGTCCCATCGATACCCGCGGCGTGCAAGCGTCTCGATGAATCGCGCGCGCATCGAATCGTCAGCGTCATCCGACACTAAACGGTCCATAACGGACGCAACGTATATGAATCGATGCTTGCATCCGGCGCAAAACGCCTCTACATCGCCGCGGTCATTCTGCTGATCGTTCCGATCTGGTGCGTGCGTCATCTGCCGACCGTCGATGGACCGAGCCACGTCTACAACGCGGAGATCATCCGGCACATCGTCCGAGGAGATCACTGCCCGTTGACGCAGTGGTTCCGGCTCAACCGGCGGCCGGTGCCCAACTGGAGCGGACATCTCATCCTCGCGCTGCTGCTCACGATCTTTCCTGCGGCGGTCGCGGAGAAGCTGCTGATGACCGGCATCATCGCGCTGTTCATGACCGGCGTCTGGATGTACGCCGGCTGCGATGACGAGCGGCGGCACGTCTACGCATTCGTCGCCATTCCCCTCGCGTACAACCAGCTCTTTCAACTCGGTTTCTACAACTACGCGATCGGCGTCGGACTCTCGCTCGTGACGATCGCGTGGTGGTGGCGGCATCGCGCGCAACCGACGCTGAAGTCGATCGCGATCACCTCGCTGCTGCTCGTCGCCTGCTACTTCTCGCATCCGCTGACCACCGCGCTAACGATCGCGTCGCTGCTGCTCTTATGGCTTGCGCAAGCTCGCTTGCGCCGCGAATCAGCGCTGCACCTCCTCATGCTCCTCCCCGTTGCCCCCTTCCTCGGCTGGTACGCGTTCTCGCAACCGGGCGATTCGAGCAGCCTCTTCACGCCGATGCCGTTCTCGATCGGCTGGTCGTACCTCAACAAGACGCAACTGCTGCTGACATTCGATCCGCGTCAGCTGATCTTCGGCCGCGTCTACTTCGCGCTTTTCATCGTGCTCTTCATCGTCACGTTCATCCGTCAGAGTCTGAAGCGCGAAGCGAGTCTCTTTCTCGCGTTGACGCTCATCTACCTCGTGCTCTATTACGCGCTGAGCTCGAATGCGAACGGCGGCTCGTTCATCCACGAACGGCTCGCGCTCGCCTTCATGCTCGCGCCGCTCGCGTGGTTCACGCCTCGCGTACCGTCGCGCGCGCTGATCGCCGCGTTCCTCTGCGTCGCCGTCGCGGAAGCCGGCTTTCTGGTGAAGAACTACACGCACGCCGATCACAACATCACGCGCCTTCTCGCCTCGACCCGCGGCCTCGGAGCGCGCTCCACGCTGGTGCCGCTGCTCGGCGCATACGACGCGCGGCCCGGCAGCGCGCTCGTGCCGATGATGAAAGCGATCAACTACGCCGCAATCGATCACGAGCTGGTGAATCTCGACAACTACGAAGCGGGCACCGATTACTTTCCGATTACATTCGCGCCGTCGATGCAGCCGAACGTGTTCCAGATCGAGAACCAGGCGTGGACCATCGATGCGGCGCGATACGCACCCGAGGCGGAGTGGGTGTTCACCTGGAAATTCGGCGACGAGACGCAGCTGGCGAAAGACGAGCTGCCGCGCGGGTATGCGCTGATCGCGGCGAACGGCAACGGGCGCGTCTATCGCAGCAAAGTCATTTCACCGTGATCGTGCGGTGCATCCCTTTGCCCTTGTGCTCGTCGACCGGACAGTAGACCTCGTACGTGCCGGGCTTCAGATCGACGTCGAGCGTCGCCGTGCCGCCGCGCGTGAGATTGCTCGCAAGCTGCTGATGCACGCCCGCGCCTTCGATCACGAAGTTGTGCTGCTGCTCGCCGTGATTCGTGATCTGCAACTGCTGCGGTCCCGCCGCGAGCGAGTCGGGCATGTTGATCGAGTACTCGGTCAGATCGACGGCCACCTGCGGCGGCGCGCTCGTCACGCGATTGCCGCCGCTGTCCTTCGACGATTCGGTGACCGGATTCATCGCCGTCGAGTTCTCCGGGACCGCTTGCGGATTCGAAGCGGTCGTCGAGGTCCTGGACGGTTCGACACTGCTGCCCTGCGGACACGCCAGCGCAAACAACGCGAGCACAAAAACCGCGCTGCGCATCACGGCTTCTTCTGCTTGACCGTGGCGGTGGTGTCGGTCGGCGTCGCGATGGCGATGGTGGTGGTGCCGTTCGGACCGGAGAGTGTCGAGGTGGTCTCGGTCTTCGCGGCGTGCACGTCTTCGGTGCCGGTCACGGCGACGCCATTCGATGCGGCGCTCGGCGCGACCGTCCCGAGTTGTTGCGCTGCGGCCGCGGATCCGGTCGCCTGCGACACCGGCTCACCGGTGCCGGTCGTTCCGTTCGCGCTGCGATCGGTGGCGTTTCCTTTCGTCGTCGACTCAGCGGGCTGAGCGACTTTGTGGCAACCGAGCGCGAGGGCGGTGATGAGAAAAGCAACTGCAATGCGGTACATGAGAGCTCCTTCTGCCGAATGGATCAGGCAAAAGGCGTGCGCACGAGCCTGGGTCATGCCGAGCGTACGGAGCGCCATCGTGCTTCGGCAGGGGATCCCTCGACCGTCTACGCGGCTCGGGATGACACTTAGCTCAATGCACGCTCATCGGTTCCGGCTCGAGCGCCAGCTCCACCTTGCCCCCAGCGGTGCCATTCACGAACACCACATCGGCAGGCAAAAGGCGTGCGCACGAGCCTGTGTCATGCCGAGCGAAGTCGAGGCATACCCTGCGTACGGAGCGCTCATCGTGCTTCGGCAGGGGATCCCTCGACCGTCTACGCGGCTCGGGATGACACCCAGCTCAATGCACGCTCATCGGTTCGGGCTCCAGCGCGAGCTCCACCTTTCCCCCGGCGGCGCCATTCACGAACACCACATCGCCCTGCTTGAACGTTCCTTCCAGCAGTCTGATCGCGAGCGGATCGATGATCTCGCGCTGCAGCGCGCGCTTGAGCGGACGCGCACCGAACGCCGGGTCGTATCCCTCTTTCGCCAGCGCCTCCTTCGCTCCCTCGCTCACTTCGAGCGTCAGGCCGCGGTCGGCGATCATCTTCTGCAGATTCTTCAGCTGCACTTCGATGATCCGCTTGATGTGGCTCAGGTTCAGCGCGTGGAAGATGATCACGTCGTCGATGCGGTTGAGGAACTCCGGACGGAATTTCGTGTGGAGCTCCGCCTCGACCGCTCTGCGCATCTCCTCTTCCTGCGCCGGCGACTGCATCGATTTCTGATACTCGAAGATGTACTGCGCGCCGACGTTCGACGTCATGATGATGACGGTGTTCTTGAAGTCGACCACCCGTCCCTTCGAATCGGTCAGCCGCCCGTCATCGAGGATCTGCAGCATCACGTTGAACACCTCGGGATGCGCCTTCTCGATCTCATCGAAGAGCACGACCGCGTACGGCCGGCGGCGGATCGCCTCCGTCAGCTGTCCGCCTTCCTCGTAGCCGACATATCCCGGAGGCGCGCCGATCAAACGCGCGACGGCGTGACGCTCCATGTACTCCGACATATCGATGCGCACCATCGCGTTCTCGTCGTCGAAGAGGAACTCCGCGAGTGCACGCGCGAGCTCGGTCTTGCCGACGCCGGTCGGTCCCATGAAGATGAACGAGCCGACGGGACGATTCGGATCCTTGAGGCCCGCGCGTGAACGGCGCACCGCATTCGACACCGCGGTGACCGCTTCTTCCTGACCGATGACGCGCAGCTTGAGCCGGTCTTCCATCCGCACCAGCTTCTGGATCTCCGACTCGAGCATCTTCGTCACCGGGATGCCGGTCCACTTCGACACGATGTCGGCGATGTCCTCGTCCGTCACTTCCTCGCGCAGCAGCGCACCGCTCTTCTGCATGTCGGCGAGCTTCTGCGACTGCGCGTCGAGATCGCGCTGCAGCTGCGGGACCTGTCCGTAACTCAGCTCCGCCGCGCGATTCAGATCGCCTTCACGCTCTGCGCGGTTCGCCGCTTCACGCGCATCCTCGAGCTTCTTCTTCAGCTCGTTGATCTGCGTGATCACGCCCTTCTCGCTCTCCCACTGCGCCTTCAGCGCGGCGATGCGCGTCTGCAGCTCCGCGATCTCCGACTCGATCACGCGCAGACGTTCTTTCGATTGCGGATTTTCTTCTTTCGACAGCGCCTGCTTCTCGATCTGCAGCTGTGTCATGCGCCGCGTCAGCTCGTCGATTTCCTGCGGCATCGACGTCAGCTCGATGCGCAAGCGCGATGCGGCTTCGTCGACGAGATCGATGGCCTTGTCGGGCAGGAAGCGATCGGTGATGTAGCGATGCGAGAGCGTCGCCGCGGCGACGAGCGCCGAGTCCTGGATCTTCACGCCGTGATGGACTTCGTAGCGCTCCTTCAATCCGCGAAGAATGGCGATCGAGTCCTCGACCGTCGGCTCGCCGACGTACACCGGCTGGAAGCGCCGTTCGAGCGCGGCGTCCTTTTCGATGTGCTTCTGGTACTCGTTCAGAGTCGTCGCGCCGATCGCGCGCAACTCGCCGCGTGCAAGCGCCGGCTTGAGCATGTTCGACGCGTCCATCGCCCCTTCCGCGGCGCCCGCGCCGACGAGCGTGTGCAACTCGTCGATGAAAAGGATGACTTCCCCCTCAGACTCTTCGACTTCCTTGATCACCGCCTTGAGCCGGTCTTCGAACTCGCCGCGGTACTTCGCGCCGGCGATCATCGCGCCGAGGTCGAGAGCGATGACGCGCTTGTTCTTCAGGCCGTCGGGGACGTCGCCTGCGATCACGCGGCGCGCCAGTCCTTCGACGATCGCGGTCTTGCCGACGCCCGGCTCGCCGATCAGCACCGGATTGTTTTTCGTGCGGCGCGAGAGGACCTGGATCACGCGGCGGATTTCTTCGTCGCGTCCGATGACCGGATCGAGCTTGCCGCGGCGCGCGAGCTGCGTGAGATCGCGCGCATACCGCTCCAGCGCCTGGTACTTCGCCTCGGGATTCTGATCGGTCACACGCTGCGTGCCGCGCACCGACTGCAGCGCCTTGAGCACTGCATCGCGCGTCACGCCGTGACGTTTGAGAACCTGTGCCGCCGTCGATTCCTTCACCTCGGTGATCCCGATCAGGAAGTGCTCGGTCGAGACGTATTCGTCCTTGAAGTCGTCGGCCGACTTGAACGCCGCGTCGAAGACTTTGCGCAGCGTGCCGCCGATCATCGGCTCGGCCGATGCCCCGCCGACTTTCGAAAACTTCGCCACTTCCGCCGCCACTTCGGCCTCAACCGTGCCGGGATTCAGCCCCAGCTTGTTGAGGATCGGCGCGACGATGCCGCCTTCCTGCCTCAGCAGCGCGAGCAGGAGGTGCTCCGGTGTCAGTTCCGGGTTTCCCGTGCCGCGCGCGAGGTTCTGCGCTTCAGCGATCGCTTCCTGCGCCTTGACCGTAAGCTTATTGAAATTCATGGTTTGCCTCACATTGAGTCGAGTAGACTCAACCTACCTAAACCGGCAAATTTTGCCATGAATTCCGATGCTATTCGTGCGCCTGAACCTGCGGTTCTGAAGGACGGCTGAGCCACTCTTTGCGCACCCGCCGCCGCTCGCGCACGAGGCGGATCATCCGCATCAGCAGCACCGCGAAGAGAACGAGCGTAGCAATGCTGGCGTAGAACAGAAGCCGCTTCTCGCCCGGCGTCCTGCGCGGCAGCGTTTCGAGCAGCGCGACGCCGAAGTACGCGAGGCCGACGAACACCACGAGCGTCATCCGCTTGATGCTGTGCTTCGTCTCGAATACCTCGAATTCGTTCAGCTCGAGCCGCTCGCGCTGGTTGTACGCATGCCGGTAGAGCAGCGCGAAGATCGTGAACACCGAAGAGTAGCCGGCGGCGAAGATGAGGAAGATCCACTTCTTGTGCTCGGGAAGCACGAGCGGCGGGCCGACATGGAATTGCGTCAGCATCACGCCGAAGAGGAACTTCAGCGGATAGACGAAGAAGAGCACGGTGAAGAGCAGCACGAGATTCAGCGCCACCGTCACGTTGTCTTCCAGTCCGTAGCGGCGGAAGAAGGTGAACTGCGCGCGCCACATGCCGGTGAGCATGATGAACGTGGCCACGAACGCGCCGAAGCCGCGCATCGTCTCGAGCAGCTCGGTCGACGTGTGCGGCACTTCGAGCGACACGATCAGCAGCGTGACGGCGAAGCCGAACACCGCGTCGCTGAAGCCTTCGATGCGCGTGATCTCGTGGCTCCGCCAGCGGAAGCCGTCGATCGGTTCGTGATGTAAGAGTTTGTCGCGGAGCATGCGATCAGGAGGTTTCGATCCGTCCGTCGGGCAGCAGGTAGCGGCCAGTCGGCATGATGGAATGATGGGATGATAGCGCTGTTGGAGATTTCCGCATGACCGCCACCGCCCCCCTTCACGAAGTCACTCCCCAAACCGCACTTTTCGAGTCGATTCTCGAGCTCATCCGCCGCACGTCGACGATCCTGCCGGACGACGTCGTCCGCGCCGTCACCGCCGCGCGCGAGCAGGAGTTGCCGGGCTCGAATGCCGATGTCGCGCTGAACGTGATCGGCTGCAACATCGGTCTCGCAAAAGACAACTCGCTGCCGCTCTGCCAGGACACCGGCACGATCCTCTTCTACGTCCACACGCCGGTCGGTTACGACCAGCTCGAATTCGAAGAAACGGCGACCGACGCGGTGCGCGAGGCGACGAAAAAAGGATTTCTGCGGCAGAACAGCGTCGATTCGATCACCGGCAAAAACACCGGCGACAACACCGGTCCCGGCTCGCCGGTCTTTCACTTCCATCAGTGGCGCGAGCCGTACGTCGAAGTGAAGCTGATGCTGAAGGGCGGCGGCTGCGAGAACATGAACGCGCAGTACTCGCTCCCCGATCCGAAGCTCGGCGGACGCGATCTGAAAGGCGTCGAGAACGCGATCCTCGAATGCGTCCTCAACGCGCAAGGCCAGGGCTGCGGCCCCGGCATTCTCGGCGTCTGCATCGGCGGCGATCGCGGCACGGGATACGGATTCGCGAAGGAGCTGCTGCTGCGCGAGCTCGATGACACGAACGACGATGCGGTGCTCGCCGACCTGGAGAAGCGCGTCGTCGAGAAGGCGAATCAGTCAGGCATCGGACCGATGGGCTTCGGCGGCAAGACGACGCTGCTCGCGTGCAAGATCGGCAAGCAGAATCGCCTCCCGGCGTCGTTCTTCGTCTCCATCGCGTACATGTGCTGGGCCTATCGCCGCCGCGGCGCGACGCTCGATGCGGCCGGCGCGGTGAGCCAGTGGCTGTATTGATTAAACGTACAGCTCTGGCCGCGCTGCTCGTCATCGGCATGGGCTGCGCGTCGAACGCCGTGGTCGTCGACCGGCTCTTCTTCGGCACGAACATTCCCGGCGGCGGAGTGGTGTCCGACGACGAATGGAAGTCGTTCGTGAAGGACGTCGTGACGCCGAAGTTCAAGGATGGACTGACGGTGCTCGAAGGCGACGGCCAGTGGCTCGACCCGCGCGGTGACCTCGTGCGCGAGCACGTGCACATCGTGGAAGTTGCGCACAAACGCGACGCCGCGACGGACGACGCGATCCGCGCCATCGCCGATGAATACAAGAAACGATTCAAACAGGACGCGGTACTGCGCGTCACTGAACCCGTAACGCTGAGGCTCTACTGAGAAAGATCGGTGTCATCCTGAGCCGCAACGACGGCGAAGGACCCGTACTTCGCGCTCGATCGACGGATCCTTCGGCGTCGTTGCGCCTCAGGATGACACGCCGGAGAAAACCATGTCACTCGTGAAGCTGACCACTCCGATCGACGAAGCGACGATCCGCTCGCTGCACGTCGGCGACACCGTTTCGATCACCGGCCGTCTCTACACCGGCCGCGACGCCGTCCACCATCGCATCCACACCGGCACGAAGCCGCCGGTCGACCTCGAGGGTCAGATCATCTATCACTGCGGTCCGGTGATGGTGCAGGAAGGCGATCAGTGGGTCTGCAAGGCCGCGGGCCCGACGACGTCGTCGCGCGAGGAGCCTTACCAGCACGAGGTGATCCGCGACTACCACATCCGCGTCGTGATCGGGAAAGGCGGCATGGGCGAGAAGACGCTCGCCGCCTGCAAGCAATACGGCGCGGTGTACCTGCACGCCATCGGCGGCGCCGCGCAGGTCTGCGCCGCATCGATCAAACGCGTCGACGGCGTCGACTGGATGGACCTCGGCTCCCCCGAAGCGATCTGGCATTTGTGGGTCGAAGACTTCATGGCCATCGTGACGATGGACGCCCACGGCGAATCGCTGCACAAGCAGGTTCTGGAGGAGTCGAGAGCGAAGCTCGAGGCGATGAAGGTGTAGGACAACCTCTCAGGTTGTCGGCGGATGGGGGGACAAGCTGAGAGCTTGTCCTACACCCCGAACTGCCGGAGATGGTGGTCCATGTGCCGCCAGGCGAGCACGCCGAATCGCTGCACAAGCAGGTGTTGGAGGAGTCGAGAGCGAAGCTCGAGGTGATGAAGGTGTAGGACAACCTCTCAGGTTGTCGGCGGATGGGGGGGACAAGCTGAGAGCTTGTCCTACACTCCGAACTGGCGGAGATGGTGGTCCATGTGCCGCCAGGCGAGCACGGCGAATCGCTGCACAAGCAGGTTTTGGAGGAGTCGAGAGGCGAAGCTCGAGGCGCTGAAGGTGTAGGACAACCTCTCAGGTTGTCGGCGGATGGGGGAACAAGCTGAGAGCTTGTCCTACACGCCGAACTGGCGCAGATGGTAGTCCATGTGCCGCCAGGCGAGCACGGCGAATCGCTGCACAAGCAGGTGTTGGAGGAGTCGAGAGCGAAGCTCGAGGCGATGAAGGTGTAGGACAACCTCTCAGGTTGTCGGCGGATGGGGGGACAAGCTGAGAGCTTGTCCTACACGCCGAACTGCCGGAGATGGTGGTCCATGTGCCGCCAGGCGAGCACGCCGAATCGCTGCACAAGCAGGTGTTGGAGGAGTCGAGAGCGAAGCTCGAGGCGATGAAGGTGTAGGACAACCTCTCAGGTTGTCGGCGGATGGGGGGACAAGCTGAGAGCTTGTCCTACACGCCGAACTGCCGCAGATGGTGGTCCATGTGCCGCCAGGCGAGCACGCCGAATCGCTGCACAAGCAGGTTCTGGAGGAGTCGAGAGCGAAGCTCGAGGCGATGAAGGTGTAGGACAACCTCTCAGGTTGTCGGGCGGACGGAGGGACAAGCTGAGAGCTTGTCCTACACTCCGAACTGCCGGAGATGGTGGTCCATGTGCCGCCAGGCGAGCACGGCCAGTCGCTGCACAAACAAGTTTTGGAGGAGCCGAGAGCGAAGCTCGAGGCGATGAAGGTGTAGGACAACCTCTCAGGTTGTCGGGCGGACGGGGGGACAAGCTGAGAGCTTGTCCTACACGCCGAACTGCCGGAGATGGTGGTCCATGTGCCGCCAGGCGAGCACGCCCCATGCGCGCGTCGTCAGCGTCCCGAACACCGGATGCTCGACGAGCGTGTCTTTGCGCGCGAGGACGGACTCGATGCCTTTGTGCAGATCGGCGCGTGCGGCTTCCACCGACTCTCCGTCGCCTTCGAGCAGCTCCGGCGCGGTCGGCAGTCCTTTCGCGAACGGCAGCACATAGATGGCGAGCTGCTTGAGCGGGAAGTAGCGGATCGGCAGTCTTTTCGGTTTCACCGGCAGCTCGCCGGTGGCCATGAACATCGATTGCGCGAGGTGGCGCAGCATACGCGTCGCGGTCATCTTTCCCCACAGCGGCTTCATCTCCGCGTTCACGTTGTCGATTCGGCGGAGAATCTCCAGGCGCGCATCGTGCTGCCAGATCGTTTTCATCGGAGTCTCTTCATCTTATGCGAATCGAACACGACACCCTCGGCGAAGTGCAGGTTCCGGACGACGCGCTTTACGGCGCACAGACGCAGCGCGCGGTGGAGAACTATCCGATCAGCGGACTGCGCGAGCATCCAACGTTCATCCGCACATTCATCACGCTCAAGCGCGCCGCGGCGCTCGCGAACGGCGAGCTCGGCGCGATGCCGCGCGACAAATCAGAGGCGATCGTCCGCGCGTGCGACGAGCTGCTGAACGACTTCGAGAAGTACCGCAAGCAATTCGTCGTCGATGTCTTCCAGGCCGGCGCCGGCACGTCGTTCAACATGAACGTCAACGAAGTCATCGCGCACATCGCGCACCTTGCACACGTGCACGCAAACGACGACGTGAACATGTCGCAATCGACGAACGACGTCGTCCCGACCGCGATTCGCATCTGCGCGCTGCTCCTGCTCGGCGAGCTCTTTCCGCGACTCGACGAGCTCGCAATCGCATTCGATGCAAAAGGCGACGACTTCGCGGACGTGATCAAGTCGGGACGCACGCATCTCCAGGACGCGGTGCCGGTGACGCTCGGCCAGGAATTCCATGCGTACGGCACGACCGTCCATCGCGCCACGCACCTTCTCCGCGAAGCCGCCCGCGAGCTCCGCATCCTCGGCATCGGCGGCACCGCGACCGGCACCGGTCTCAACACTCCGCCCGGTTATCGATTCGCCGTCGTGAAGCAGCTGCGCGAGATGACCGGCCTCGATCTCGAGCCTGCCGAGGATCTGCGCGAATCGATGCAGTCGATGATCGCGGTCGTGGCGGTTTCATCGGCGCTGCGCAATCTCGCGCTCGAGCTGACGCGCATCACGAACGACCTGCGCCTGCTCGCCTCGGGGCCGCTCACCGGACTCGCGGAGATCATCCTGCCGGCCGTGCAGCCGGGCTCGTCGATCATGCCGGGCAAGGTGAATCCGTCGATGCTCGAATGCATGAACCAGGTCCTGTTTCATGTCATCGGCGCGGCGACGGCGATCGATTACGCGTCGCAGGCGGGACAGCTCGAGCTCAATGTGATGATGCCGCTCGTCGCGTTCGAGCTGAATTTCTCGATCGAGATCCTCAAGAATTTCATCCCTGTGCTGACCGCGAAATGCATCGCCGGGATCGAGGCGGATCGCGAGCGATGCGAGTCGTACTACATCACCTCGCCGTCACTGGCGACCGCGCTCAATCCGATCATCGGCTACGAAAAAGCGGCCGCAATTGCCAAGGAATCGACGAAAACAAAGACGCCGATTCCGGATCTGCTGCGCGCGAAGAAGCTGCTGAGCGAGGACGAGATCAAGCGGATCTTCTCGCCGGAGTTCCTCGCCCAACAAGCAGAGAAGGCGTAGCATTACCGCTCACGTCCATGCGCCTCTTCATCGCGATGTCCTTCCCCGAAGCGGTGCTTCGTCCGGTCAACGAGCGCGCAATCCGAGTGAAGCCGAAGCTGCCGCCTGCGGCGTGGGTGCGCCCGGAGAGCCAGCATCTGACGTTCGCATTTCTGGGCGAACAGGACGAGTCGCTGGTGGACAAACTGGGGCCGCTGGTCGAGAAAAGCGTCGGCGCGGTGAAGCGATTCGAGGGGACGATCGCGGACTGCGGCTTCTTTCCGAATCCGCGGCACGCGCGCGTCGGCTGGGTCGGCGTGCGTCCGGAAAATGCGTTCAACGCGCTGGCGAAAGCGGTGCGCGATGCGGTGCAGGCGGCGGGCGTGACGCTCGATCGCGCAGAGTTCCGCGCTCACCTCACGCTGATGCGCATCCGCAATCCGTGGCCGCCGGCGTGCGTCGAGACCTTCAACAGCGCGCTGCGCGACTTCGTGTCAGCGCCGTTCCCGGTGGAGCGGATCACGCTTTTCTCGAGCCGGCTCGACCCGAACGGCGCGGTTCATACGCCGCTGCGGGATTTCGCTCTTTCCGCGTAGCTGTCCGCACGCGGCCGCGATCTCCCGTCCCTTCGAGCGCCGCACCGTCACGCGCACGCCGTTCTTCACCAGCGTGTCGACGAAGCGATCGATCGCCGCATCGCTCGGGCGCTTCATCCACGGCGGCAGATTCGGATCGGCGTTGAACGGAATCGCGTTCACCTTCGCCTTCAGTCCGCGCAGCAATTTCGCCAGCGCGACCGCGTCCTGTGGCGAGTCGTTGTAGCCGGCGAGCAGCACGTACTCGGCGGTGATCTCGCGATCGAGCCGCTTCAGCGCGGCGATCAATTCATTGAGCGGATACTTCGCCGTGATCGGCATGATCTCCTGCCGCCGCTTCTGATCGGGCGCGTTGATCGAGATCGCGAGATGCGGCGGATGCGCGAGCTGCGCGATCGCGTCGATGCCCGGGATGATGCCCGAGGTCGAGACGGTCATGCGCTTCGGCGCGACGGTGCGGGAGAGGATGTCGAGCGCGATCACCAGATTGTCGAAGTTCAGCAGCGGCTCGCCCATCCCCATGAACACGACGTTCATCAGCTCCGGCGCGACGTGATGCTCGCGGCGGATGGTGAAGAACTGTCCGACCATTTCCGCCGGCGTGAGGTTGCGGCCCGCGCCGAAGAAGCCGGTGACGCAGAACGTGCAGCCGACTGCGCATCCGGCCTGCGATGACAAACACACGGATGTTCGTTCGCCCATCGGCATATAGACCGATTCGATCCGACTGCCATCTTCCAGCTTGAACAGGTACTTGCTGCTGCCGTCGTTCGCAGGCGGCGTGTGCTCGATCGGCTCCGGGAATGACAGCGAGAACTGCGACGCGAGCGATGCACGCAGCTCCTTCGGCAGACTCGTCATCGACTCGAACGAATCGACGCCGCGGACGTACATCCATTCTTCGATCTGGCGGATGCGAAACGGCGGCGACACGACATCGCGCAGCGTCGTTTCGAGCGAGGCCGGGGGAAGGTCGTAGAGATTATTCGTCGCCACTGGATTGCGCGAGTGGCTCGACGCGGCGCGCGCTGCGCACCTTGCGGGTCGGATCGATGCCCAGTCCGCGGAGGAGCGAAAGGTCGTTCACGTTGATGCGGAACTGCACTTCCTTCGTCTCCTGCGGCACGACTTCGGCCGGCGCGTCGTCGCTCTCGCTCTCCTGCTTGTTGAGGCCGATCGTCGCATCGAGAACGACGTAGAGATCGTAACCTTCGTCGCGGATGCGCTGGATGTGGCGGCTCACGTCGTCGGAGCCTGAGATCGACTCGTTGATCGCGGTGCCGAGGTCGCGGAGCAGCTGTTTGATTTTATCGTCCACACTATACCTGCAGCTACACGTAAACTACTGTAAAACAACTACTTAAGCTCTCGTGCAGCGAGACCATTGTGACAAACGGCACTCAAATAATCAATATTCCGGAGGCAGGCTCACCGGAGTAGACTATTACGCCTTCCAAAGTTCAGACCAGTACGCCAGGTACTTCCAC
>DATEZA010000290.1:0-2154 GCA_035255945.1 Thermoanaerobaculia bacterium | reverse complement strand
AGTACCGCGCGATCACGCTCTGCGTCGTCGCATTCGGCGCCGGCTACATGATTCTCGGATTCTCGAAAACGCTCGCCGTCGGACTGGCCGGCATTCTCTTCGCGCACCTCGGCGGCGGCGCAGCGTGGCAGATATCGGTGTACGGACTGCAGCGCGAATCACCCGACTGGATTCGCGGCCGCATCTTCTCCGCCGATTACGGATTCCTCACCCTGACGATGAGCCTCTCGTCACTCGCCGCCGGCATGCTGTCCGACCGATTCGGTCCGGTGATCGCCACCGTCGGCATCTCCACGCTGACGCTCGCCTGGGCGATGTTCTGGTGCGTCTGGACGTGGAAGTTGTGGAATGGAGCGCGGGCGTCCCGCCCGCAGTGAGCGAGCGTCCCGCTCGGTCACGATCGTTCGCCGGCCGGGACGGCCGCGCTCCGTCACACCGCGAGTAAGCGCTGCTCCGCCTGCTCACGCTTGCGACGCATGAACATCGGGATCAGCGTCTTCGGCACGCCGATCAGGAAGTACATGAACCCGGCGACCGCGCACCATCGCAGCGGAACGACGTTGGCCACGATCGCGGACACGATCCCGAACGCCGCCATCGAGAAGTTGTCCAGGATCGATTCGCGCGTATCGATCACTTCCACTTCGTTCAGCTCGAGCTCGTCGCGCAGCGTGTACGCATGGCGATACATCATGCCGATCACCGTGAACACGGCGGCCAGGCCGAGGCCGTAGATCGTGAAGAGGATCGGCATGTCGCCTTGCGTGATGCCGGTGACTTCGCCGCGCAGCGAGTTGACGAACATCGTGAACACGTACTTCAACGGATAGACGTAGAAGAGGATCACGAACAGCAGCATCGTGTTCAGCGCGACGACTTTGAAATCGTGCAGGTTGTAGCGCCGGAAGAAATCGTGATGCTCGAACCAGATGTCGATGAAGACGAAGAAGCAGATGGCGAAGGGAATGATGCCGCTCATCATCTCCATCAGTTGGTGAAACGACTTCGGCGCTTCGAGCGACACGACGAGCAGCGAGATGGCGAAGCCGAAGATGACGTCGCTGAACGCTTCGAGCCGCGACACTTCATGCGCCCGGTTCCGGAACTTGATCGATCCTGACATGCGTCGATTGTAGCGACGGCCTCCGAGGCCGGGACCTGACGTTTGTCACCAGCTCCGCAATCGACAGCACGAAATGGGCGAGCAGCGCGCGCGTCGCGAGCTCGAAACCTTCGCCGAGTCTGGCGGTTCCGAACGTCAGCGCGACAGCCACAGCGGCGCAGGCCAGGAGGTAGCACCACGCGCCCGCCGCGAGGAGCATCTCGAAGAGTGCGACCGGCCAGCTGCTCCGCACCTCTTTCCAGATCGAGCGCATGATCAGCAGCGGCACGGGCCAGGCGAAACAAAGCAGCGTCGCCCAGTTCTCGAGCTTCCATTCGATGTAGCTCGCCTGGCCCTTGCACGTCGTGAACGGCAGCGTCATTGCGAGCAGTAGTGCGAGTGCAACGCACCACTTGCCTGCGAGCAACAGAATCGGAATGCGCTTCGTCACCACGTGCTAAAGTCCCCCGCCATGATCGTCCTTCCTTTCGAAGGAAAAAAGCCCCGCCTCGGGCAGGGCGTTTTCGTCGCCGAAAACGCCACGATCGTCGGCGACGTCGAGATCGGCAACGACTGCTCGATCTGGTTCGGCACCGTGCTGCGCGGCGACGTGAATCACATCCGCATCGGCTCGCGCACGAATATCCAGGACAACTGCGTGCTGCACGTCACGCACGAGCGCTGGCCGGCGATCGTGTCGGAGGAAGTGACGGTCGGACATGGCGCCATCGTGCACGGCTGCACGGTCAAACGCGGCGCGCTGATCGGCATGGGGGCGCGCGTGCTGGACGGCGCGGTCGTGGGCGAATGCGCGCTCGTCGCCGCGGGCGCGGTGGTCAGCGAAGGGATGCGCGTGCCGCCGCGCACGCTCGTCGCCGGCGTGCCTGCGAAAGTGAAGCGCGATCTCAACGATGCCGAGATCGCACGCCTCGAGATGTCGTGGCGCCATTACATCGAAACGAAGGAAAAGTACCTCGCCAAATGAATCGTCTCTTCGCCGGAACTCTTCGCCTCGAACACGTTGGTCAGCAGATCGCGCTCGCCGGATGGGT
>DATEZA010000289.1:0-5198 GCA_035255945.1 Thermoanaerobaculia bacterium | reverse complement strand
GGCGGCGAAATGAGCGCGCGAGAAGAGCGATGAGCTGGATCGATCGCTTCCTCTCGCTGCAATTTACCTGGCGCGATCTGATCGACGTGTTCATCGTCGCGGTGATCATCTACGGCATCCTCGCGCTGATCCGCGGCACGCGCGCCATGCAGATCACGATCGGCCTGATGCTCCTCGGCAGCTCGTTCTTCGTCGCGCGCGCATTCGATCTGCCGGCGCTCGAAGCGATCTCGCGCGAGATCCTTTTCTATCTGCCGTTCGCGGTGATCGTGCTCTTTCAACACGAGATCCGCCGCGGACTCGCGCGGATGGGCGGCAATCCGCTGCTCGCATGGTTCCGTCATCGTCACGATGAGCTCGACGCCGCCGCGATCGTGCATGCGTGCGACATCCTCGCGTCGAAGCGCATCGGCGCGCTGATCGTGGTCGAAGGACTGCAGACGCTGCGGATGTACGAAGACGGCGCGAAGCCGCTCGATGCGCTGCTGACGACGGAGCTGCTGGTCAGCATCTTCACGCCGGGCGGTCCGCTGCACGACGGCGCGGTGATCGTGCGCGCGAATCGCATCGTCGTCGCGGGCGCGTTTCTGCCGCTGACGACGTTCGCCGATCCGCAGCTCGCGCACGGGACGCGGCATCGCGCGGCGATCGGAGTGACCGAGGAGAGCGATGCGATCGTGGTGGTGATCTCGGAGGAGAACGGATCGATCGCGGTCGCGCGCGAAGGGAAGCTGATCGAGCATCTCGATGCGACGACGCTCGCGCAGGCATTGCGGGAGCGGTTCCAATGAGGCGCAGCTCGGCGGCAGCAAGCTGCCGCACTCCGGGAGGCGGCCGATGAAACCGTGGGTGCCCAACCTTGGGGTGAAGGTGCTGGCGTTGTTTCTGTCGTTCGTCGTCTGGTTCATCGTTTCGGCGCCGCGGCGCGAAAACGTTTCGGAGCGCGCGTTCGCGGCGCCGCTCTCGCTCATCGGCATGCCGCGCGAGCTCGTGATCACGACGTCGGTGCCGGACACCATCAACGTCCGCCTGCGCGGACGCGCGTCGGATCTCCGCGCGTTGTCATCGCAAAACCTCGAAGTCACGCTCGACCTGCACTGGCTGCAGCCGGGCGAGGCGCAGGTCACGCTGCGTCCGAACGCGATCAATGCGCCGCCGAACGTCGAGGTCGTCTCGATGGATCCGAGCCGCCTGCACTTTCATGTCGAGCCGCTGCGGCAGCGCGCCGTGCCGATCCGCCCGTTCCTCGTCGGCGAGCCGCCGAGCGGATTCGTATCCGGCGATCCGACCATCTCGCCCGATCAGGCGCTCGTTTCCGGGCCCGCCTCGCAGGTGCGGAACATCAGTGAAGTGGCGACCGAACGCATTATCATGACCGGCCGCACCGGCACGTTCACGCAGAGCGTCGCAGTCGTCTCCGACACGCCGCTCGTTCGCGTCATCGAGCCGCTGACGACGCAGGTCACGGTGCCGGTGTTCGCCGAGGTCGGGCCACCCGAGCCGGCTCCGCCGCCGACGGCCACGCAGCCTGAAAAATCCGAGAAAAAGAAGGCTCCATGAGAGTTCTGTTTGGCACCGATGGCATTCGCGGGAAGGCGCATGAGTACCCGCTCGATCAGGCGACGATGTACAAACTCGGCGTCGCGCTCACCCGCAGATTCGACGGCTCGCCGCTGATTCTCCTCGGCCGCGACACGCGCGAATCGGGCCCCGAGATCGCGGGCGCACTCGCCGCCGGGATTCGCGACGCAGGCGGCCGGCCGGTCCTGATCGGCGTCGTGCCGACTCCCGCGGTTGCGTACCTCTGCCGGATCACCGAGGCCTCGGCCGGCGTATCGATCTCGGCGTCGCACAATCCGTTTCAAGACAACGGCGTGAAGATCTTCGGACACGACGGGATGAAGTTGCCCGATGCAGTCGAAGAGGAGATCGAAGACGCGCTTCGCGCCGAGGAGCGGAGCGGTACGTCCACGGAGCTCGACACCGAATCGCCGGACCTCATCGAAAAATACGAAGCGTTCCTCCTTTCGACGCTCAAGCCGAATGCGCTCGCAGGCAAGCGCGTCGTCCTCGACACCGGCAACGGTGCCGCGTATCGCATCGGCCCCGAGGCGTTTCGCCGGGCCGGAGCGGAGGTCACGGTCATCAACGATCAGCCGAACGGGACGAACATCAACGAGAGCTCGGGCGCGCTGCATCCGGAGGGACTGGCAAAGGTCGTGGTCGAGCGGAAGGCGGACTTCGGCGTCGCGTTCGACGGCGATGCCGATCGCGCGATCTTCGTCGACGACGCGGGCAACATCCGCAACGGCGACGAGATCATCTATTTATGGGCTCGCCGGCTCCAGCGCGACAGAAAGTTGCGCAGCGACTGCGTCGTCACGACCGTGATGTCGAATTTCGGCTTCGAGGAGCAGCTGCGGAAGGACGGAATCGAGCTCTGCCGGGCCCAGGTCGGCGACAAATACGTCCTCGAGATGATGCTCGACCGCGATTCGATCCTCGGCGGCGAGCAGTCGGGCCACATCATTGATCTATCAGTGCACACGACCGGCGACGGCATCCACACAGCGCTCGTTTTTGGTGAGTTGCTGGCCGAGGTCGGACGGCCGCTCTCCCAGCTGCCGACGTTCGAGCCGATGCCGCAACTCCTTGTGAACAAGAAAGTTGCGTCGAAGCCACCGCTTGATTCGCTCCCGCGATACAACGAGGCGCTTGCAAAAGCGACGACCGACCTCGGAGGGCGCGGCCGGATCCTCGTCCGTTACTCAGGAACCGAAAATCTGGTCCGGGTGATGGTGGAGGGAGAGGATGGCGCCCTCATCCGTCGGATTGCCGACGACCTTGCCGCTGTTCTGGTCGCGGAAATAACGGGTTAGCAGGCTATACTGCGCGCCACAATTTTCCGGGGAGCGTTCAATGGCGAAGGTGCAGGGGAAGAAAACGGCTGTAGCGAAACGCGCTGCGAGCCGTCCGGCGGCACGACCGAAGTCCGCAGCAACGAAAAAGGCCGCGAAAAAGCCGGAAGCACCGAAGGCCCGCGCTGCCAAAGCCGCCAAGGCCGCCGCGAAGGCGAAGAAGCCGGCAGCCAAACCGGTCGCGAAAGTGAAAGCGGCCGCGAAGACTGTACTGAAGGCCGTCAAAGCGATCGTCAAACCGGCACCGAAGCCGGTCGCGAAACCGGCGCCCGCTCCGAAAGCCGCCGCCGCTCCCGCGCCGAAGCCCACTCCGAAGCCCGCCCCGAAAGCCGCCGAGAAGGCGCAGCCGAAGCCGACCCCAACCGTCGCAGCAGCTCCTGCGCCGAAGCCCGCCGCGCCGCGTCCGCCGGCGCCGAAGGTCGCCGACGAAAAGAAGCGTGCGCGCCGCTCGCGTACGCGTGTGACCTCGAGCGGCGGACCGGTCGCGAACTGGTTGCAGTCGGGCGAGAAGCCGCGGTCGTCGTCGTTCATGCCCGCGCCGCACCGCGCCGAGGCGCCGTCGCTGGTCGCTGCACCGCCGGCGTCGTCCGATCGGCTCATTCGCAATGAAGACCTGCTCGCTCCGGCCGGTCGCACGGTGCCGGTGCGCATCGATGTCGAAGCAGCCGGCGGCCGCGTCTGCATCTACCCGAATCCGATCGAAGTCATCCTCAAGCCCGGCGAGGGCATCGAGTGGGACTTCCGCTACCTCGGCGGCGCCGATGTCACGGTCGACGAGATCATCATCGAGTTCGAGAAGCCGTCACCCTTCCCGCAGCAGATCTACCGTTGCCGGAAGCCGGGCATCGGGCGCCCGCAGCGCCAGCTCTCCGGCGGCGCGACGCAGGCGTCGAGCGGCCGCCGCGCGCAGTACACGCTTCGCGCGATGACCGCGTTCAAGACCGAGCTCGGCGCCGCGAAGCCTTTCGTAATGATTTCCTGAAACTCGGGTGGATGAGGGGTCACGCTTTCCGCGAAGAACGGCCCCTCACCCGGCGCTTCGCGCCACCCTCTCCCCGCGCGCGGGGCGAGGGTAAATCCGAGGGCCGCAGCGCCCACCACAATCCGAACACGATCGCGAACATCAGCACGAAACGGTACGAGTGGTTCAGCGTGCCCCAGAAGTTGCGCGCGAGCTCTCCGTAATGCACGCGGCTCCACGGCCCGAGCCGCAGCACGTAAATGCTCATGACCTCCGTCGCCAGCGCTGCGATGTGCGTGATGTAGAGGAGCAGCGACGCGAGCAGGAACCGGAAAATGTTGCGATCGGAGAACGGCCGCGGATTGATCGCAAACAGCGCGGCCAGCAGCACCCAGTTGAACGTCAGGTCGATGACCGGCAGACCGGGGCGCGGTGAGCGCGGATCGAAATCGCTGCGATCGACTTTCACATCGCTGCCGGTCGCGATGAGCGTCGTGACTGCAGGACGCTCGAACGTGCGCATCAACACTTCCGCGCCTGCAGCGACCGCGCGATCGTAAAGCGGCGATACGCCCGCCCAGATCGCGACCGCGACGATGAATGCCGCAAGTCCCTTAAGAGCCGTTCGCCAGTCGATTCGGGGCAACGCGTGCACTCCACTGAAGGAAGAAGATGATGGCGGCGAGAATCACCACGACCTGCCAGACCGCGGTGTGAAAGACCTGGAAGAGCGACGGCTTGTACGCGCCGATGAGGTAGAGCGAGACGATGCGGATCTCGTTGATGAACTGCACGATGACCGCGCCGATGGCCAGTCCGATCAGCCGCGCGCGCCACGTCGCGGGGAACGAGCCGATCGCCGCGAGCAGGATCAGCATCGCCTCGATGCCATTGCAGCCGTTGTTGATGTTCACCGCGAAACGCGACGAGCCGATGGTCGTGCCGCTGACCGTCACATCCTGTCCGATCGCTTTCAGGATGGTGCCCGCGGCGACCGCAATTCCTTTCGTCGCCGGCACGATGACGTGGTCGTTCACCGGGTTCCACGCCACGATCAGATACATCACGATGAGTGCTGCGAAAAACTTGATGAGGAAGAGTTTCTGGTCGCGTTTCATGGGAAAGGCGACAGTGTACAGTACCGCCTCCGATGATCGCCCCGTACACCGCTCCACTCGTCAATCTCCTCGAAGAAGGCCTCTCCGAATACGCCGCGACGCTGCCGTCGATTCAGATCTCGCCGCGCTCGCAATGTGATCTCGAGCTACTCGCAACCGGCGCCTTCACGCCGCTCGATCGCTTCATGTCGCAGCGCGATT
>DATEZA010000288.1:0-10261 GCA_035255945.1 Thermoanaerobaculia bacterium | reverse complement strand
ATCGGGCGTTGCGCTGTCCGACGCCTTCTCGTCTTTCGGCGACATGTTCCCGCCGATCTACTCGACCTCGCTCCGTGCCGGCGAGCGCTCCGGCGACCTCGAAGGCGTCCTGCGCCGCTTCCTGCGCTACCAGAAAATCATCGTCAACCTGCGCAAGCGCGTCGTCGGCGCGCTGGTTTACCCCGCGGTGTTGATCACGCTGTCGATCGCCATGGTGGTCATCATGTTGACCAAGGTCATTCCGAAGTTCATCGAGTTCTTCGCCGGATTCGGCGCGGAGCTCCCGCCGATCACCCGCTTCGCCATCGCGTTCAGCACGGCGCTGAACGACCACTTCTGGCTGATCCTGATCGGGTCCGTCACGTTGATCGTGCTGGGGCGCAAATGGATCACCACCACCGGCCGCATGGCGTGGGACCGGATCAAGCTGAAGATTCCGCTGGTGGGCGGCGTCCTCCACCGCTTCGCCATCATGCAGTTCACCCAGTCGCTCGGCACGCTCCTCGGCGGCGGTACGCCGATGGTGCCGGCGATCGAGATCGCCTCGCAGTCGGTCACCAACCAGGACATCTCGTCGAAGATCTTTTCGGTGGTCCAGCAGGTGCGTGAAGGCGAGCCGCTGTGGCGCTCGCTGGAGACCACGCACGCCATCAGCGACCTGGCCGTGGAGATGATCAAGGTCGGCGAATCAACAGGTGCATTGACGGAAATGCTGAGCAACGTCAGCGAGTTTTACGACGAAGAAATCGAGGCAAGACTCACCCGGCTGGTGGCGGCGATCGAACCGATCATTCTCGTGATCATGGGAATCGTGATTGCGCTGCTGCTTTACGCGTTCTATCTCCCGTTGTTCCAGCTGTCCTCGGTGGGGCAGCAATGATGATCGGTTGCTGGGTTACTGAGTTGCCGGGTTACTCGGTCCCGGCCACCCAGCAACCCAGCAACCCAGCAACTTAGCAACCGACTTCTATGGCATCCGATCCCCGCACTCTCCTGAAGAACGCCGACGTCACCGGCGAAGCGGCGCGCGCGCAGCGCGTGGCCGAGCAGTACGGCTTTCCCTTCGTCGATCTCGAGCACTTCCAGATCGACGCGCAGCTCTTCCACGACGTGCCGCTCGATCTGATGATCCGGTACCAGTTCCTGCCGGAGAAGCGGGAGAACGGGCACATCGCGGTCGTCGTCGGCGATCCGACCGACGTGCTCAAGCTCGACGAGCTGGAGCTGCTCCTCGGCGCGCCGCTGAAGGTCAAAGTCGCGTCGCCTGCCGCCATCCGCGACAAATTGCAGAAGTCCGAATCGACGCAGCGCGTCCTCGACGAAGCGACGGAAGGCTTCCGCATGCAGCTCGTCGGCGAGAACGAGGAAGGCGAAGAGACGCTGACGCTCGACACGATCACGAAGGAAGACACGTCGCCGATCATCAAGCTCGTCGACTCCATCGTCTTCAACGCGATCCAGCGCCGCGCCTCGGACATCCACATCGAAACGCGCGACAACGAAGTGGTGGTCAAGTACCGCATCGACGGCGTGCTCTACGAAGCGCTCGAGCCGATCGACAAGCGCCATCACTCCACCATCATCAGCCGCATCAAGGTCATGTCGGAGCTCGACATCGCCGAGAAGCGCGTCCCGCAGGACGGCCGCTTCAAGCTCCGCATCACCGGCCGCACGATCGACTTCCGCGTCTCCATCGTCCCCACCGCGCACGGCGAGGATTCGGTCATCCGTATTCTCGACAAGGAGTCGATGAACTCCGAGTTCAAGAACCTGCGGCTCGACGTCCTCGGCTTCGACGGCGAGATGCTGGTCAAATTCCGCAAGTTCATCAAAGAGCCGTACGGCATGGTGCTGGTCACCGGTCCTACCGGCTCCGGCAAGACGACGACGCTCTACGCCGCGCTCTCCGAAATCCAGACCTCGGAAGACAAGATCATCACCATCGAGGATCCGGTCGAGTATCAGCTGCGCGGCATCACCCAGATCCCGGTCAACGAGAAGAAGGGACTGACGTTCGCCCGCGGACTGCGCGCCATCCTGCGCCACGACCCCGACAAGATCATGGTCGGCGAGATCCGCGACGAAGAGACGGCCGCCATCGCCGTGCAGTCGGCGCTCACCGGCCACCTCGTCTTCACCACCGTCCACGCGAACAACGTGGTCGACGTCCTCGGCCGCTTCCTGAACATGAAGGTCGACCTCTACAACTTCGTGTCGGCCCTCAACTGCGTGCTCGCGCAGCGCCTCGTGCGCCGCATCTGCGAACACTGCCGGCATGAAGTGCGATACGACGACGCCCAGCTGGTGGAGTCGGGCCTCGATCCGAAGATGTACCGCAACCACAAGTTCTTCGAAGGCTCCGGCTGCCTCGAGTGCAACGGCACCGGCTTCCACGGACGGCAGGCCATCAACGAGCTGCTCGACCTCTCCGACCGCATCCGCACCATGATCCTCGACCGCCGCCCGGCCTCGGAGATCAAGAAAGCCGCGCACGACGAAGGCATGGTCTTCCTTCGCGAGTCAGCACTGAAGAAAGTGACGGAAGGGGCGACCACCCTGCGCGAAATCAACAAAGTCACCTTCGTGGATTAAGGCAGAAGGCAGAAGGCAGAAGGCAGAAATGGTTAACGGAAAAACGGCGCAGACCGCGCCATACGAAGTTGCAATGGAGACCAAGCGAGGGCTCGCGGCAGAAGTCACTTCTGCCCTCTGCCTTCCGCCTTCTGCCTTATGAAATCGTTCCCCCCCGACGTCGCCGTCCTCGACACCGATGCTTTGATTCACGCGCGCCTCGGCCGCGGCAAAGTGAATCCGACGATCGCGCAGGCGAAGAGCTATCGCCTCGCGGCGGATACGTTCACGCCGTCCGTCGTCACGCCGGAGCTGGCGAATGAGGCGAGTCTCGCCGATGCGTTGCGGCGCCTGAAGATGGAGACCGGCAAGTGGGAGCGCGTTTCGGTGCTCCTCCCCGACTCCTGGTTCCGCATCAACATCATCGATCTGCCTTCCATCCCCGACCGTCCGACCGAAGCGCTCGAAGTGGTGCGCTGGAGTCTCAAACGCACGCTGCCGATTCCGCCCGAGGCGTTGCGGGTGACCTATTCGGTTCTTTCGAAGAGTGCGGCTGGTGTCAAAGTTCTGGTGCTGAGCGCGGTGGAGAAGTCGCTTGCCAATATCGAGAAGGTCTTCGCGTCCTCGGGACTCGAAGTGATCCTGATCGAGCCGCTCGGCCTCAACATCTGGAATGCGATCGCCGTACGTGAGGCCGTGACCTCCAACGACCGGCTCTTGCTCTACGTTCGCGAGCGCGAGTTCACCACCGCCGTGTTCCGCGGCGAGCTGCCGCTGTTCATCCGGTCGCGCAATCTCGGCGGCGAGCGCACGCTCGAGCAGGAGATCCGCCTTTCCGCGACCTACCTGCGCGACAACCTCGGCAGCGATGTCATCGAGCACTGCTACATCGCCGGAAGCGGCATCGACGCGGATGTCGCCGGCGTGCTGCGCGACGAGTTCTCCGCGCCGGTGCGCACGCTCCAGCTTCGCGACTTTACCGAACAGGCGCCGTCTGATCTTTACGGCATCGACGCGGAACTGACGGCGTGCACAGGAGTATTCACCGGGTGAAACCGATCCATCTCAACCTCGCCTCGAGACCGTACCAGGACAAGCGGCTCTTCATCGCGACGGTGGTCGGCATCTCGATCATCATCGCCGCGCTGCTCTTCACGAACGTCGACACGTATCTCCGCTACCGCGTGAAGACGCAGTCGACGCGCGGCCAGGTCGCCGCGCTCGATGCGCAGGCGGAGCAGGAGCGCCGCCGCACGGAAGTGCTGAAGCAGCAGCTGAGCCGCATCGACACCGCGTCGCTGGCCAAGCAGACGTCGTTCATCAACTCGCAGCTCGCGCAGCGGGCGTTCTCGTGGAGCGAGCTGCTGGACAAGCTCGAAAACGTGCTCGCCGACGACGTGCGGCTCAATTCGATCGCGCCGACGTTCCGTCCCGACGGCAGCGTGTTCCTCAGCCTCTCGATCGATGCGAAGAGCGCCGACGGACTGGTCGACATGCTCAAGCGATTTAACAAGGACCCGCAGTTCGCGAACCCTTTCCCGGCGAGCGAGACGATGGATCCGGGCAACAACATCTACCACATCGTCCTGACGGTCGAATACAAGCCGGCCGGCATCAAGTCCGTGGCGGTGGCGCAATGATCTGGCGCGAGAAACAGCTCCTCCTCGTGATTCTCGGCATCCTGCTGATCGCGAACCTCGTCTACTTCTTCACCTATCGCGTGCAGTTCGAAGCGCGGCTGGAGGACTACGCGACACGCGCCGAGCAGAGCCAGGCGCGGCTCGATGTGGCGAAGTCGCAGCGCGTCGCCGCCGAGCGGCAGCTCGCCGCGTACCGCAAAGTGCAGCAGGACATCAAAGACGTCTATGACAACCGCTGGTCGACCGAGGCGGCACGGCTCGCGCCGCTGATCGCGGAAGTGAAACGGCTGGCGGTCGTGAGTCAGCTCGTCCCGCAGACCTACTCGTTCGCCCACGCGGGCGGCGTGCCGGAGGCGACGACGGTCGGCATCAACTTCGCCGTGCAAGGCACCTATCCGCAGGTGCGGCGCCTCATCAATCTCCTCGAGCTCTCGCAGCAGTTCGTGATCATCGACCAGATCGCCCTCAGCAGCAGCGCCGAAGGAATCTTGACGCTGAACCTCCATGTGAAGACGCTGTTCCGCAACATGGGAGCATCGCCACCTCCGCGAGCGTCAAATCAAACGTTGTGATGGATTGAATGAACTGGAAGACCTGGACCGTCGCGGGCATCGTTCTCATTGCGCTGTTCGCGATTTACACATTCGCGTCACCCGACGCGCCGTTCGCCGCGGTACGGCAGGACTCCGCTCCTGTCGTGTCGAAGAAGACCGGCGAGGCGCCTGTCCGCACATCGGTTCCCGGTGTCGATCCGATTCATTTCGAATGGCTCGACGCGCAGGCCGGCAGCTACAAGAGCGATCGGAATCTCTTCACGTACAAGGAGCCGCCGCCTCCTCCGCCGCCCCCTCCGCCACCGCCGCCTCCCCCGCCGCCCGACAAAGACAAGGACGGCGTTCCTGATTTCAAGGACAACTGCGCGGACAAGTTCAACCCCGATCAGACGGACATCGATCGGAACGGCATCGGCGACGCGTGCCAGACCACGGCCGTGATTCCGCCGCCGCCACCGCCGCCCGTTCCGCCGCAGTTCAACTACAAATACATCGGCACGTTCGGACCGCCGAACGCTCCGCTCGCCACGTTCGTCGCCGGCGACGAGATCGTCAACGCCCACGTCGGCGACACCATCGCCGGCAAGTTCGTGTTGCGCAACATCGGGATCGAATCCGTGGAGATCGGATTCGTCGGTTTCCCGCCCGATGTGACACGCCGTATCCCATTGGGGCAGTAGTTCGTCAGAAAGACAACGATATGAACAAACTGAAGATCGCAACGGCCGCCGCCGCCCTCGCGCTGCTCATGTTTTCGTGCGCGAGCTACAACGCCTTCACCAAGGCGCGCACGGCGGAAAAGGTGAATGACTGGGATCAGGCGGTCATCGAGTACCAGAAAACGCTCGACCTCGAGCCGGACAACATCCAGTTCCGCATGGGACTGCAGCACGCGAAGCTCGAAGCGTCGCGCGTCCACTTCGAGAAGGGCAAATCGCTCCGCGCCGCAGCGGCTTCCGCCGGCGGCCAGGAGCAGTACCGCCTGGCGCAGCTCGCCGCGACGGAACTGCAGCTGACGGTCAAGCTCGATCCGACCAACCAGTACGCCGCGGTGGAGCTCAGCAAGGTCGTGCAGATCGTCAACGACGCGGAGCACGCCGCCGACAGGAACTCGCTCGAAGAGCGGAAGAAGCGCGCGAAGGCGCTGATCAGCAAGACCCGTCCGCCGCAGCTCAATCCCGCATCCGATCAGCCGATCTCGCTCAGCTTCCCGCGCGAGACTCCGGTCAAGGACATCTACAAGGCCCTCGGCAACGCGTTCGGCATCAACATCATGTTCGATCAGGCGGTGAAGGATGACCGCATCTCGATCGAGCTCAAGGACGTCACCGCGCAGCAGGCGCTCGAGCGCGTGATGCAGGCCGCCAGTCACTTCTACAAAGTGCTCGACGAGCACACCATCATCATCATCCCCGACAACCCGCAGGCGCGCCGCGATTACGAAGACCTCGTGATCCGCACCTTCTATCTCTCGAACGGCGACGCCGAGCAGGTCACGAACGTCGTCCGTACCATGATCGAAGCGCGCAACGTCTTCCCGCTGAAGGCGCTCAACGCGATCACCATCCGCGACACGACCGACAAGGTCATGATCGCGGAGAAGATCATCGAAGCGAACGACAAGGCCAAGGCCGAAGTCGTGGTGGACGTCGAGCTGCTGCAGCTCGATCTGCTCAAGGCGCGCAAGATCGGCGCGCAGTTCACCAACTCCTTCTCCGCCGCTTACCTCGGACCGGACGGCAAGCCGGTGAGCAACTTCACGCTCGATCAGTTCCGCGATCTCTCCGCGCAGGGACCGGACTCCACGCATCCCGGTGGCCTCGATGAGAAAGGCAATCCGCTTCTCCATCCGACGCCGGCGCTGCTCAACTTCACCGTGCCGTCGATGACGTACGACTTCATGAAGTCGGCGACCGACTCCGAGCTGCTCGCCAATCCGGAGCTTCGCATCTCCGAAGGCGAGAAGGCGACGCTGCACATCGGTCAGCGCATCCCGGTCCCGGTGTCGACGTTCAACTCCATCACCACCGGCACGGCCGGCGGCGCAGTCGCGCCGGTCACGTCGTTCCAGTACCAGGACGTCGGCATCAAGGTCTCGATCGAGCCGCGCGTGCATCACAACCGCGAGGTCACGCTCAAGCTGACGGTCGAAGTATCGAACGTCGGCGGCAGCGTCTCCGCCGGTGAAGGACAGCCGTCGCAGCCGATCATCGCCACGCGCACGATCGAATCGACGATCCGCCTCAAAGACGGCGAGACGAACTTTCTGGCCGGCCTCATTCAGCGCAACGAGAACACCTCGACCGACAAGATCCCCATCCTCGGCGACCTCCCGATCATCGGCCGCCTGCTGTCGCACGAAGACAAGCAGCGCACGTCGACCGACCTGGTGCTGACGATGACGCCGCACATCGTGCGCATCCCGGACATCACCGACGACGACATGGCGCCGATGTGGGTCGGCACGCAGAACAACCTCAGCTTCCGCGGCGTGTCGCCGCGCATCGAATCGCAGGCCGGATCGGGCGATCCGTTCAGCGTGCCGGTCGCGCCGCAGAACGTCGGCCGCCAGCTCGCTCCCGATGGAGAGCCGGGCAACTACATCATTCCCGATGCGAACAACCCCGCTACGGCAAGGCCGGCCGGCAGGCCGGGCGTGCAGGGCTCCGCGCCGGCCGACATCTTCAACAAGGCGCCGCAGAATCCGCAGAACCCGCCGCCTCCGCCGCAGCCGCAGAACCCGGAGCTCGGCTCGCTCGACACGAACCCGACGACGCCCGCCTCAACGACGGCGAAGCTCGGCGCGGTCACGACCTCGGTCGAGAAAGCCGATGATGGGCAGCCATCGATGGCCGCGCTTCGTCTCGCGCCGCGCATCGCGCCGCAGCCCGTGTCGATCAATCTGAAGCCGGGCGAAGAAAAAGTCTGGAACGTCATCGGCATGGACGTCGCGGGCCTCCAGGCCGACACCATCACCATGCACTTCGATCCGAATGCGCTCTACGTCGAGGACGTGACGTTCGGCTCGGCGCTCATCGTCGATCCGAAAACGCCGCCCGTCGTGCGCATCGATCGCGACAAGGGACTCATCACGCTGATGTCGTCCACCGGCAAACCGCTCGTCTTCGCGTCGGGCGGCAACGTCGTCGACATCCGCGTACACGGCGGCATCAGCGGCAACACCATGCTCGTGCTGGATAACCCCAATCTTCACAGCGCGTCCGGCGCCGCAATCGACGCGGCGATCTCGGGCGGAAGAGCGAAAGTCGAGTAGCTCATGTTTCGCAGGAAAGCAGACAGCAGGAAAGCAGAGAGCAGACAGCAGACGGCAGGAGACACGGGCGGCAATCGCCCGCTGTGCACTGTCCGCCGCCGGCCGTTCGAATCAGGCTTCACGATCGCCGAACTGATCACCGTCGTCGGCATCG
Source organism: Thermoanaerobaculia bacterium (assembly GCA_035255945.1). GTDB lineage: Bacteria > Acidobacteriota > Thermoanaerobaculia > Gp7-AA8 > Gp7-AA8 > JAJPHC01. The sequence goes on along the minus strand of DATEZA010000288.1, from coordinate 2,068 downwards.
TGGCCATCCTCGCTTCGATCGCGCTGCCGGTCGCCAGCTTCGGCATCCGGCGGCAGAAGGAGATCGAGCTGCGGGAGAAACTGCGCAAGATCACCGAGGCGATCGACCGCTATCACGATCTGCGGCTGATGGGACCTCCGAACGGGATCAAGGCCCCGCCCGACCTCACCGTCGGCGCGTATCCGAAAGATCTCGAAGAAATGAGCAAGCCGATCGAGCTGGCGAACGGCAAAAGCATCCGGCTCCTCCGCGAGCGCGACCTCATCGATCCGATGACCGGCAAGTCCGACTGGATCACGCTGAGCGACACGGACGATCCTGATACCGTCGGCAGCAGCGGCGGGAGCCGCAATGTGTTCGAGGTGCGCTCGAACTCGCACGCCATGTCGCTCGACGGCAAGACCCACTACAACGAATGGTGAAACCGATGCGGAAACCGAACAACGCCCAGAAAGGCTTCACCCTGATCGAGCTGCTCGTCGTCGTGACGATCATCGGCATCCTCGCCGGCATCGCGCTCGTCAATGTCCGCGGCGCGCAGAAGAAGGCGCAGGAAGCGGCGTTGCGCGCCGACCTGCACGAGATGCGCAAGGCGATCGATGACTACTACGCCGACAAGCAGAAGTTCCCGTCCGATCTGAAGGAGCTCGTGCCGCACTACCTCCGCGCGATTCCGAAGGATCCGATCACGAAGAGCGATGACTGGGACACCGTCCAGAACAATCCCGGCTCCGAAGACTCGCCCGCTCCCGATCCGACCGAGGCCGAGAAATCGGATGAAGGCGCAACGCCGGGCATCGTCGACGTGAAGAGCAGGGCGAAGGGGAAGACGACGGACAATGTGCCGTACGATCAGTTGTAAGACGGGGCACGAGGGTGCGAGGGCGCGTGGGGACACAGCCCCCGAGCCCACGAGCCCACGAGCCCACGTGCCCGCGAACCGGCAGTCCGGCTTCACCCTCGCCGGCGTGCTCGTCATCATGACCGTGATCGCCGTCTTCGTCGCGTACACCGTGCCGCGGCAGTGGTCGATCGCGATGAAGCGCGATCGCGAGAAGCAGACCATCTTCATCATGAAGCAGTACGCGCGCTCCATCTCCGCGTGGCAGACCGCGCATGGCGGACTGCCGACCGCCCTCGATCAACTGAAGGAAGCGCGCAGCCCGCGGCTCGTGCGTGGACCGAAAGCGGAATGGGTCGATCCGATGACCGGCAAGGTCGACTGGATCCTCGTCCCGCCGCAGGTTGCAGCGCAGGGCGTCGCGCCGTCGTCGTCGTCGCAGTGGGGCAATGCGTATCCGAATCTTGCGCGTCCGGGCGGCGTCACCGGCGCGAGCGGCAGCACCGGCACCACCGGCGCCACCGACACCACCGGCACTGCGCCCGCGACGAAGTCCTCGCCGAAGGACTACAAAGGCCCGTTCGTCGGCGTCCGCCCGAACATCACCGGCCAGTCGTACATGATGGTCAACGGCGCCGACCAGTACGAGAACTGGCTCTACACCATCAATGATCTGAAGAACGAGACGGATGCATTTCAGCGCGGATTGGCGATGATGGCGCAGTGGAAGTAAGCCGCCGCTACGCTGCGCTCCTCGTTCTTGCCGTCCTCCTCTCCTTCTCTCCCGCCTTCTTCGCCGGCATCACCAACTGGGATGACGATCACTATCTCGACGCCGCGGCGAGACCGGCGTCGTGGCTGCTGACGAACGCCTTCTTCGGCAACTACCAGCCGCTGACGATGCTGTCGCTACACCTCGACCGCGCGCTGTTCGGCGTGAACGGTGTCGAGTTGCATGCGGTCAACATCGCGCTGCACTGCGCCGCGGTCATCGCGGTGTTCGCGCTCCTGCTGCAGCTCACCGCGACGCCCTTCGCCGCGTTCGCCGGCGCGCTGCTCTTCGCGGTTCATCCACTGCGCGTGGAATCGGTGGCTTGGATCGCCGAACGGAAGGACGTGCTGTGCGTCGCATTCTTCGCGGCGGCGCTCGCGCTCTACGCCGCGTGGCTCCACGGCCGGAGGATCCACATCGGGTGGATCTACGCGCTGTTCATCGCCGCGCTCCTG
>DATEZA010000287.1:0-26646 GCA_035255945.1 Thermoanaerobaculia bacterium | reverse complement strand
CCGCTTACGGCCGCCGAGGCAGCTCGGTACACGCTCAGCAGCAATGTTGCGCGGGGTCGCCCTTCAGTCGTTCCGCGCGCGGCAGTCTGCTGATACACCTTCAGGGGAGCGCGAAGACGACCAGCGTGCTGCCGCGCGTTGCGCCGTAGTCTTCCGGTGCGAATCCTTTCATCCAGCCGCCCCAGCCTGTTGGGACAGCGATGAACTGCTTGCCGCCCACGCTGTAGGTCACAGGATTACTGTGAATGCCGCTGCCGGTCTGGAATTGCCAGAGCAGCGCGCCCGACTTTGCGTCGTACGCATTGAAGTTGCCGTTCGGCTCACCGGCGAAGACGAGATCGCCCGCGGTGGTGAGGACCGACGAGACCATCGGATGCTGGCCGCGCCACGACCACACTTCCTTCCCCGTCGCCGCATCGAACGCCTTCACCTCTCCCCGCTGGTCTCCCTTGACAGTGGCGTCGCCGCCCCAGTACGGCAGCGATTCGTTGTAGCGGTTCGGGATCAGCTTGAACGTGCCGCACGCCTCGATCACCGGCACATACAGCATCCCGGTCTTCGGGTTGTACGCAGCATGCGTCCATTCCTTGAGGCCCGCGGGACCGGGACAGATCTCCGCGCCCTGCTCCGTCGGCGTCAATCGCACCGTCACCTGTCCGCTGGCCGGATCGATGTCGCCCCATGTCACGCGCCCGAACTTCGTCGCATGCACGAGCCGGCCGTTCGTGCGATCGAGGACGAAGAGGTAGCCGTTCTTGTCGAAGTGCGCGAGGAGCCTGCGCGAGCCTTCATTGAAAAGAATGTTCTCCGAGACGCCGTCGTAGTCCCACACGTCGTGCGGCGTGTATTGATAGTGCCACTTCAGCGTGCCGTCGTTCGGATTCAGCGCGACGACCGAGTCGGTGTAGAGATTCGCGCCGGGCCGTACGCTGCCGTCGAAATCGGGACCGGGATTGCCGGTCGACCAGTAGAGCGTGTCGAGGTCGAGATCGTACGTGCCGGTCACCCACGCCGGACCGCCGCCGCGCTCCCACGAGTTGTTCCCCCACGTGTCGCCACCCCGCTCGCCCGGCTTCGGCACGGTGTAGAAGCGCCAGACGCGCCGGCCGTTATCGAGATCGAACGCATCGATGTGTCCCCGCACGCCGTACTCGCCGCCGGAGCTGCCGACGATCACCATGTCCTTCACCACAAGCGGCGCAACCGTCAGCGTCTCGCCCGCGCGCACATCGGCGGCGATCGTGTCCCACGCGAGGTGTCCGTTCGTCGCATCGAGTGCGATGACGTGACCGTTCGCGGTCGCGACGTAGACGCGTCCCTTCGCCACCGCCACGCCGCGATTGACGTTGCCGCAGCAGAGCGGGACATCGAGCGGAATGGCATGGCGATAGCGCCAGAGCACCTCGCCGCTGACCGCATCGAGCGCCCAGACGTAGCCATCCCATCCCGAGAGGTACATCACGCCGTCGACGACGATCGGCGCCGCTTCGAACGCGTATGTCGCGGGATTCGCGATCAGTCCGATCGCACCGGCCTGAAACACCCACGCGGGGCGCAGCGACTTCACGTTCGACGCATCGATCTGATCGAGCGCCGAGTAGCGCTGCCCGTCGTAGGCGCCGTAGTACGTGAGCCAGTTCTGCGGCTCCTTGCGCGCGTTCGCGATGCGGTCGCCCGTCACGCGCGCGGCGGCGTTGGGCGCGCTGTGGCGCTCCGTCGCGTCCATGTCGTTGAAGAGCTGCGCGTGTTCGGTGAGCGGATACGTCGGGTGGTGCGCACACGCCGCACAGACGAGCGCGAGGAGCGACAGCAGGCGCTTCATTGTCACGGTCTCCTTTGGGGCGGTCGATCGAGCTTTGCGGTGTCCGGCACTTCGCCCGGCACGATGATCAGTCCGAGCATTCCGCGTCCGGCGTGATTCGCGACGGGACAGCCGAAGAAGTAGTAGCCGGGCTGCGAGAGGTGCACCTTCGCTTCGCCGCGCGTGTGCATCGGCAGATCGAGCACCATCCGTTCGCCGTCGTTCGGGAGGAACGCCATGTGGTGCGCCTGGTCCTCGTTCGAGAACTCGAGCTGCAGCACGCCGGCATGCGGCATGACGATGATCGCCGGCTCCCAGATCAGCTGATCGCGCGGCACGCGAATCGTGTCGTGCATCATGCCGTCGTTCTCGATGCGCGCGTGCGAGAGGCCGCCGTGCGCGAAGAGGCGGGCGATGATCTCCTTGTTCGGCGCGTCGAGCTCCGGCAGTTCGTTGACCAGCCGGACGACGCGCGGATTCAGCTGCTTGAGGACCGAGGGCCGCAGCAGCCGCACGTACTCGCATGATGTGAACGCTCCGGCCGCGGCCAACGCGACGACGACTGCTTTCGCTCTCATGGCGGACGCGTCACGCACGACGAGTGCCAAATCTGCAAAAACTCGATTGCTAATGTTCCGCGGGACGTAACGGCAACCAGAGCGACGTCAGCAATGCGAGGAACGCGAATCCCGCTCCGCAGAGCAGCGCCGTGCGATCGCCGGCCGTCGTCGCGACGCGGCGCATCTCGCCGAGTTGCGCGCGTGTCGCCGGCGGCACTTCCGAAAATACCTCCGCCCCTCCGAAGGCGAGCGCCGGCGCTTCCATCCGCAGCGACGCATCGAGCTTCGGCTTCTCCTGCGCGGCGATCGCCGGACTCTCATCGATCGCGCTCTGCAGATTGGTGACGATCGTCGACAGCAGGATCGCGCCGATGATCGCCGCGCCGAGCGCTGCGCCGACCTGTCGAAACGTATTCATCACGCCCGACGCCTCGCCCGCATCGCGCACCGGCACCGCGGATAAGGTCAAGTTGTTGACTTGTGAGAGGACCATCCCCATGCCCAGGCCGTAGAGCGCGAGGCCGGGAGCGAGTCCCCAGATCGACATGCCGACGTGCAGGCTCCAGCGCAGCACGAGCAGCGCGACGACGCTGATCGCCAGTCCGGTCTGCACGATCCGTTTGTGCGGCACGCGTTTGGTCAGAAAGCCGGCGCCGGGCGACACGATCAGCAGCGTGATCGACATCGGCAGGAGCGAGAGGCCGGTGTGGAACGCGTCGAGGTTGTTGACCGACTGCAGAAAGACGGGGATGGAGAAGATCACGCCGTTCTGGCTCAGCATCAGCAGGCCGGTGATGGTCGCGCCGGCCATGAAGTGCTGATTGCGGAAGAGCTTCATCGAGACGATCGGCGTGCCGCCGTTCAACTCGCACTGCTGTTCCCAGCGCGCAAACACGATCAGGATCGCGACGCCGGCGAAGATCGCGATCGGCACGAACGAAAAATCGCCGAGGAATGGGACCGGACGGCGTGCGCGGATCCAGCCGTACGTGGTCGATTCGATGACGCCGAAGACGATGGAGAAGAGTCCGAGCGCGGAGAGGATCACGCCCGTGACGTCGACTTTCTTTTCGTGTTTCTCCTCCGGCTCATCGATCACCACCGAGCCGGCGAGCAGCAGCGCGACCACGAAGATGTTGATTCGAAATCCCCAGCGCCACGAGTAGTGCGAGGTGAGGAAGCCGCCGAGGAGCGGACCGACGGCGCTCGCGACGGCGGCGACGCCGCCCCAGATTCCGAAGGCGACGGCGCGATCGTGTCCGCGGTAACGCGAGACGAGGATCGATGCGGTGGCCGGCATCATCAGCGCCGCGCCGATTCCTTCGATCAGCGATTCGCCGATCAGCAGGATGTGCACGGAGTTGCTGATCGACGCCTGCAGCGAGCCGATCGCAAACAGGATCGCGCCGAGGCGGAACATGCGGCGTTTGCCGAAGAGATCGCCCATGCGGCCGCCGGTGACAGTGAGCGCGGCGAGCGTCAGCGAGTACGCGGAGATCACCCACTGCAGACTTTGCAGGTTCGTGTGCAGCTCGCGGATGAGGGTGGAGAGCGAGACGTTGAGGAGCGTGGTGTCGATGATGACGATGGCCAGGGCGAGGGAAAGAACGGGGAGAGGCGCCCACTTGCGGAGAGTGGATTCGCTCATGCGCGGCCCCGCATTCTTAATTCTTCATTCTGAATTCTGCATTCATCCCGTGCGCATGCCTCGAGCCACACGCGTTGGATGAATGCAGAATTCAGAATTTCAGAATGAAGAATGATGAAGAATGAAAAATCTAGGATCACCTTCCTCATGCACTTTTCTCCAGCCTGGTGGCTTCGCAACCCTCACGCCCAAACGGTGTGGGGCCGGCTGACGCGCTCGCGGCGGCTCGTGCCATTGCGGCGCGAGATCGTATCAACGCCGGACGGCGATGAGCTCGCGCTCGATCATCTCGATGCGCCGGATCCGCCGGTGCACCTCGTCCTGATGCACGGCCTCGAAGGGAGCTCGCGCTCGGTCTACATCCAGGGCATCCTCGGCATGATCGCGAAACGCGGCTGGTCCGCGACGGCGATCAATTTCCGCTCCTGCGCGAGCGAGCCGGAGCATCCGAATCTCCGTCCGCGCTTCTATCACTCGGGCGAGACGAGCGATTTCGATTTCGTCGTCCGCTCGCTGCGCGTCTCCTGTCCGATCGTCGCGTTCGGCGCATCGCTCGGCGGCAACGTGCTGCTGAAATGGCTCGGCGAACATCCCGGCGAGTCGCTGGTCGCCGCCGCGGCCACCATCTCCGTCCCCTACGACCTCGGCGCCGGCGCGAAGTACCTCGACGACAATCCGATCGGACGCCTCTACGTCGGATCGTTCCTGCGCTCGCTGAAGAAGAAAGTACGGCGCGTCGTCGAGCAACATCACACACCACTCGATCTCGAGCGCGCGATGAACGCGAAGACGTTCCGCGAGTTCGATGACGCCGCCACCGCGCCGCTCCACGGCTTCACCGACGCGAACGATTACTACACGCGCTCCTCGTCGATCCACTTCCTCCCGCACATCACGGTGCCGACGTTGTGCGTGAGTGCAGCCGACGATCCCTTCCTCCCGCCCGGCGTCCTCGACCGCGCGCGGGCGGTGGCATCTCCCAGCGTCACCTTCATCGTGACCGAGCGCGGTGGCCACGTCGGCTTCATCGCGGGCGGCATGCCGGGGCGGGCGGTGTACTGGGCGGAGGAGCGGATCGTGGAGTGGCTCGGATCGGACAGCAGACAGCGGACAGCAGACAGCGGCCGTTGAGTCCTGCTGTCCGCTGTCTGCTGTCCGCTGTCTAATTTGCTAGCATCCGCGCCCATGAGTCTGCGCGCGCGATTTGCCGCGTTCGTCGCCGAGCGTCATCCGTTCGCCCTCTGCCCCGCATGCTCCGCGCTCGAACAGGCGATCGACGGACGCGAGCTCGATGAGCGCGACGGGTTCGTCCTCGATGCGCTGCGCGAGCCGCTGCGCCGCCTGCTCGAGCAGTGCCTCAGCGAAGCGCTCGTCCCGAATCTGCCGATCGACGATCCGATCCCCGATACGACGCCCGGCACCGCGATCAATCAGCGTCTGAATCAGGCCGTGCTCGAAGTCATCGACTCGTGCGACGGCTTCCTGCGCCGCGAAGCGATCGAGGCCTCGCTCACCATCGATGAGAAGCGCGAGATTCTGCGCGGCATGCTCCTCACGCGCGCGACGGACAATCGCCTCAAGCAATTCTTCACCTCCGGCGAAGTGCGCTACGGCAACGCCTCGTTCCAGGGCAAAGGCTTCCGCTCCCTCGGACAGGAAGCGATCTACGCCGCATGCATCCGCCTCCGCCGCGGCCCCGGCGGCGATGTCATCTCGCCGATGATCCGCGACCTCGGCGCCGTCATCGCCATGCGCAACGAGCCGGAGACGATCCGCATGGTGCTCAACGCGCAGATGGCGAAAGCAGGTCCGCCGATGAACGGCAAAGACCTGCACGTCGGCGATTGGGAGTACGGAATCCTCCCCGCGATGGCGCCGCTCGGCTCACCCGCGCTGGCCATCGCCGGCGTCGCGATGGCATTCCATCTCGAGAAATCGGAGCGCATCGCCGTGTCGTTCGTCGGCGAGGGCGCGACATCCCTCGGCGAATGGCACGAAGCGATCAACGCCTGCGCCGCGCGCAAGCTCCCGGCGATCTTCTGCGTCCAGAACAACCAGACCGCGCTCTCCACGCCGGTCAGCGAACAGTCCGCGGTGCGCGTGTTCGCGGAGAAAGCGGCGGGCTACGGCATTCCGTCGATCACGATCGACGGCACCGATCCCGACGCCATCGCCGCCGCATTCGCATGGGCCGCGGAGCGCGCGCGCGCAGGACGCGGTCCGGCGCTGATCGAGCTCGTCGCGATGCGGATCTGCGGACATGCCCATCACGACGACATGCTCTACCTCGGCAAGGAGCCGCAGCCGTCGTGGACGTATCCGCAGCTGCACGAAGGCGGCTACGCGAACCGCGAGCTGTACGACTACTGGTGCGCGAAGGACCCGATCCCGTCGTACGCCGCGAAGATCGGCGTGAGCGATGAGGAGCTCGAGCAGTGGAAGCGCGAGATCGAGCAGCTCGTCGACGGCGAAGCGCGGAAGGTGATCGACGCGCCGTGGCCGGATCCCAAGCTCGCGCACGAAGGTGTGTACGGCGGTGTACGACAACCTCTCAGGTTGTCCCCCCGGCAACCTCTCGGGTTGTCCCCCCGACAACCTGGAGAGGTTGTCGTACACCAGGCGCCGCCGTTTGATCCGAAAGGCAAAACCCTCCTCGAAGCCGTCATGCTCGGCGTCGGCGACGCCTTGCGCAGCGATCCGCGCGTGTTCATCTACGGCGAGGACGTCGGCGGCAAGTACGGCAACGCGTTCCTCCTCCTCAAGCCGCTGCTGAAAGAATTCGGCGATCGGATCATCAACGCCATCCTCAGCGAAAACGCGACCGTCGGCGTCTGCATCGGCGCGGCGCTGGCGGGACTTCGTCCGATCGGCGAGATCCAGTTCAACGACTTCATCGCCACCGGCTTCAATCCGCTCGTCAACAACGCGGCGAAGATCCGTTATCGCTGGGGCGGATCGGTGCCGATGGTGCTGCGCATGCCTTGGGGCGGACTGCGTCACGCCGGGCCGTATCACTCGCAGAACACCGAGGCGTGGTTCTATCGGGTGCCGGGACTGAAGATCGTGGCGCCGTCGACGCCGCACGATGCGCGCGCGCTGATGGCGAGCGCGGTGGCCGATCCCGATCCGGTGCTGTACTACGAGCACATCGCGCTGTATCGCGATCCGCGCATCAAGCAGCTGCTCTCCGAGGAGGCGCCGGAGCCGATTCCGATCGGCCGCGCGGCGTTGCGTCGCGAAGGCGGCGATCTGGCGATCATCTCGTACGGCGCATTCGTGCACGTCGCGATGCGTGTGGCCGAGGCGCTTGCACGCACTGGTCATCAGGCATCAGTGCTCGATCTGCGCACGCTCCTGCCACTCGATCGCGACGCGATCCTCGCGCTCGCGCGCAAGTGCAATCGCGTACTGATCATTCACGAAGACACCCGCACCGGTTCGATCGGCGAATCGGTCGCGGCGATCATTCAGGAAGAAGCGTTCGACTGGCTCGACACGCCGATCCGCATCATCGGCTCGCTCGATACGCCGGTGCCGTATTCGCCTTCGCTGGAAGAGGAGTTTCTGCCGAGCGAGGAAGAGATCGAGCGCGAAGCGCGGGCGCTCATGGCTTACTGAATTTCTCGAGCAGATCGAGATCGATCAGATCTTTCTGCCGGCCCGACGCTCGCTTGTTCGTCATGAGCGCATTTCTGCCGAGCACCGGATAAGACTCGCCCCCGATGTCCGCAATCACCCGTTCCGGCCACGCTTCATCAAACGTGACACCGCTGATGGTCGTCAGGATGTCGATGCGGTTCGGTGCCCTGCCGATCTGAAAAACGATTCCGGGCGCGGAGAGATCGTCCAGCGTCAGTTCATGCAACGGTGCGCCGAAGCGCGCGAGCGCGCGCCACACACGCACGGCATTCTCCGGCGTGGCACGAACCCAGATGTCGAGGTCCTGTGTCGCGCGTGGCTGAACGTGTGCACCGACGGCGTACGCGCCGACGATGAGGAACTCAGCGTTCGCGTCGAACAACTCGCGCAACATCTCGGCGAAATCCGGCGGCAAGGGCGGCAGGGTCATGGAAGAGCCATGCTGTTTTCGTAAGCTCCCAGACGAGTTGCATCCGCTCGCCCGGCGTCATGGCGAGAATTTCGGGATCGACCTCCGGCTCTTCGCCGAGCTTGTACTTCCGCAAGGAGGTGACCTTCGCCATAGGTAAATTATAAATCGCCGCGATACACGTGCCGCACCCACTCCGCCTCTTCCTTCGTCAACGCATCGCCCGCCGCGGCCGCGGCCGCGACCTGCTTCGGATTGCGCTGCCCGAGGAGCACGCATGCGGTCGGATTGTCGGCGAGCAACGCGCCGGTCACCGCACGCAGCACCGGCATCTTCTCCGCGACAGTCGCCGATGCGCGCTTCATCCGCTCGATGAACTTCGCGTCGCCGAACTCCGGGACGTTGCGCCGGAAATCGCCCTCGGCGAACTGCACCGGCGCGTCGTACTTGCCGAGGAGCAACCCGTGCTTCAGCGGGGAAAAGAAGGCGACGCCGAGGTCGTGCGCATCGACGTACGCCTTCAGTCCGCTCGATTCGTACTGGTCATCGATCAGATTGCGATACGGCTGCACCACGTCGGGATCGGCGCGCTCGATGTACTTCATGATCTTCGACGCGTCCCAGTCCGACAGTCCGACGAAGCGCACCTTCCCTTCGTCGCGCAGCTGCTGCATCACCTCGCGCGCATCGTCGAAGCGATCGCCGAAATCGCAATGATGGAAGTAGTAGAGATCGATCGTCTCGATCGCCATGTTGCGCAGCGACGCCTCGGCCTGCGAGCGCATGAACTTCGGATCGTAGAAATGCTTCGACGGTCCTTTGACGTAGCCGAACTTCGTGGCGATGAAGAGCTCGTTGCGCGGGACATCACCGCTGCGAATCACTCCGCCGATGAGTTGCTCGGCGTGGCCGGCACCGTAGCCGTCGGCCGTGTCCCAGTGCGTGATGCCCGCGCGATACGCCGCGACGAGCGCCTGCTTCGCCTGGTTGTCGTCGTGACCGGTCCATCCGACGTGCAGCCCTTCGTTCATGTTGGGGCCGCCCTGGCCCCAGGTGCCGAGACTGATTGCGGGAACGTGAACGTTGGTTCTGCCGAGCCGGATAGTCCTCATCAAAAGTCCTCGATGCGATATGCGCCGCTCTTCCGCCCCAGTGCGAAAAGCGAGCGCGGATTGCGCGGATTATGTTTCAAGTCCTCGCGGAACACCTGCTGCGCATCCGCCTTGCGTCCGGCGCGCAGGAGCTCCGCGCCGAGGGCTTCACGCGCGGGGAGCGGCCAGTCGGCGGGCTCGTCGTAATTCAGCGCATCCTCCGCTTTCACCGCCTCTTCGTAATGCGCGATCGCACCCGCGTGATCGCCTTTCGCCGATGCGATACGGCCCGCGAGCAGATGCGATGCGACCGTGACGAGATCGCGCTGCGAGTTCTGCGTGAACCCGATCTCGGTCGTGATCGAAGGCAGCGCAGCGTCGAGCACCTTCTGCTCCGACTCCGCGCCGGCGACATTGCCGAGCTTCGCGAACGCAGTGCCGCGCGCGAAGTGCCAGAGCGCGGTCGACACCGGCCCGACATTCGGATCGGGCGCCTTCAACACATCGCGCCACTTCGCGAAGCGGACATCGACGAGCACCGGCGCGATCGCGAAGCTCTCCACCGGCGGCATCATCTTCACGAAATTCATCACGTTGCCCGCGAACTCGCCGGCCATCTTCTTCGAGGTCGCGTAATCGCCGACCATTGCGTACGACGCGCTGCCGAACTGCAGGTTGTGGCTGTAGTACATCGCCATGTACATCGAGTCGCCGCCGTTCTTCTTCGCGAACGCGCGATCGACCTCCGCCGCGTGCGCGTTCGCGCGAGCCGCGCCGGTGTAGTCGCCGGTGCGCTGCAGGATGTGCGCAGGCATGTGCACGAGGTGTCCCGCCGACGGCGCGAGCGTCTGCAGCCGATGCGCGGATGCGAGTGCGCGCTCCGGATGCGACGATGCTTCGACCGCGTGGATGTAGTAGTGATTCGCGCCGATGTGATTCGGATTCTTCTTCAGCACCGCTTCGAGCGTGCTGACGATTTCTTCGGTGCCCTCGGTCGGATGACCGTCATGCGTCCAGAACTTCCACGGATGCAGATCCATCATGCTCTCCGCGTAAAGCACCGCGACGTCGAGATCGTTCGGATACTTCTTCGCCACCTCGCCCATCGCCGCGCTGTAATTCTCGGAAAGCTTGTGCAGATCGGCCTTCGGGTCATTCGTGTAGCGCTTCGCCAGCGCGTCGATCAGATCCTTCTCCTCGGCCGACGCGTGCTCGACGTGGGCGAGCGCGGCCTGCTCCGCTTCGTACGCGGCCTTCTCGTGATCGGGATCGACATCCATGTTGATGTTCGGACCGTTCACCAGCGCGGCGCCCCAGTACGCGATCGCCAGCTCGGGATCGAGCTTCGCCGCCTGCTGGAACGACGCGGCCGCCATCTCGTGATTGAACGCGAACGCGTACTTCAGCCCCTGATCGAAGTACTGCTGCGCCTCGGCATTCTTTGTCGAGACGGGATGGTGGAGATGGCCGAGGCCGGGGTCGAGCTCCGGTGCGGGCGGCGTCTGCGCGGCGACGGATACGGCGAGCGCGATAATGGCTGCGAGGTACTTCATCCTGCAATCCTCCTGTGCGTTGTGCGTTGATCATACGGCGGACACTGTCTATGTGGATGCCGCGGCGCGCGTCGTGTTTCACGAGGACTGGGCGGTGCACGGACATGTGATGGTGGTGGCGCGGGAGCACGTCGAAAATCTGTCCGCCTTGAGCGATCCCTCGGCGTTCATGTCCGTTTACGTACGCGCCGAACAGGCCTTGCTCGAGGCCACCGGATGCGAGCGCGCGATCGTCATGAAGCTCGGCATCATGACACCGCATCTCCATCTGCACATCTATCCGGTTGCGGCTTCGGCTTCCCGCGCCGAGGTCATGGCGGCGATCGACGGCAAGACGCGCGTGCCGCGCGACGAAGCGTTGATCGATCAGGTGCGGTACGCGCTGAGCCGCGGAATCCAGCGGCCGACTTCGCGCGTGTAGCGGAAGTAGTCGTCGCCGAACGTCGATCGCAGCACCGGCTCTTCGTACGCCATGATGAAGATGTTGACGACGACGAACAGCACGACCGCCATGACCAGCATCTCGCGCCTGACCTGCGGCAGGAGGAACGCCTCGCCGATCAGGAACAGCCCCATCCCGACGTACATCGGATTGCGCACCCAGCGATAGAGGCCGGCGATCACGAGCCGCCGCGGCGGATCGAACGGTGCAGGCGTGCCGCGACCGGTCCACGCGAAGTCCCAGCAGCAACGGATCATCATCGCGCCGCCGATGAGCATCGGGACGAGATGCCACCCGAAGACCGGCTCGAGCGCGACGTGCTTCGACATCGCCATCCATCGCGGCGCAAACCACGTCCAGAGCGAGACGAAGAGCGTAGCGACGACGACCGTGCGAAGAATGGCGAAAAAGCGAGAAGGCATGAAAGTAATGTACGTTCGTTTCGCCATTGGAGCGCGGACGTCCCGTCCGCAGCGAGCGGGCGTCCCGCCCGATCGCAGACGCTTCCCACCTCTATTTACTGCCCGCCCTCAATCTTGACTCCCCGCCCCGAATGAATGAACATTCATTCATGGCGCGCACGTCAGCCCCGGCCCAATCCGACACCTTCCGCGGCACCTCCAAACGCGAGCGCATCCTCCGCGCCGCCGTCGATGTCTTCGCCCAGAACGGCTACTTCAACGCCAAAGTCGCCGAAATCGCCAAGGCCGCGGGCGTCGCCGACGGCACCATCTATCTCTATTTCGACAACAAAGAAGACGTCCTCATCACCATCTTCCGCGAGCACACGCGCAACTACCTGCAGTCGCTCGAGCGCGAGCTGATGCCGGTCCGCCGCCACGAAGACCGCATCCGCACCGCCATCCGCCACCACCTCGAGACCCTCGGCCGCGACCGCGCGCTCGCCGTCGTCTCCCAGGTCGAGCTGCGCCACAGCCTCAAGTTCATGAGCCTCCTCTCGCAGCAGGAAGTGGCCGATTACTTGAACATCATCCGCAAGATCGTCGAACAGGGGCAGGCCGAAGGGACGTTCCGCCGCAACCTCCATCCGCGGCTCGTGGCGAAGTCGGTCTTCGGCATCCTCGACGAGATGGTGACGTCATGGATTCTCTCGGAAAAGGATTACAACCTGGCCGATCAGGCGGAGCAGATCGCAGACCTCGTCCTCACCGGTTTGCTGTAGCCGGCCTCCTGCTGTCCGTCGACGCAGGTGCCCAAAACGTCCTTCACGACGCGAAGTCGCCGGAGTGCGGCGGCCATGCCGCCGCTCTGATCCGCGCGGCCATGCCGCGCGAGGGGGCGGGCGGCATGGCCGCCCTCGTGAGAATCAGCGGCGGCATGGCCGCCGCACTCCTTTTGTGATCCACCTCACACGCTGAACGTGAGTGCGACGCCGGTGATCACGTTTCGGTAGTCGCTCGCCGCCGTCCTCGCCGCGCGCGCACTCGACCACCGCATCGAACGGTCGCGCTGCGCAATCAACAGTCGAACGCCTTCACGCGCCACGTGACGAAGCTCGGCGGCGACGCCAGTCAGGATCTCGCGATCGCGATGGCCGCAAGCGGACGTGTGGGCATCGCAGGTCGCCGCACCGAACGGCGGCAGCGACTCGTCAGCGCGGAGTGCGGCGGCCATGCCGCCGCTCTGATCCGCGCGGCCATGCCGCGCGAGGGGCGGGCGGCATGGCCGCCCTCGTGGGGAATCAGCGGCGGCATGGCCGCCGCACTCCTTTTGTAATCCACCTCACACGCTGAACGTCCGTTCCGATCGTCGCGTACTCGCGCGGGTGAACGACAACGTGCATTGGGCCTCCGATGTCGTCGCCGGCGCGCGATCGGCAAAGGCATCCTCGCCCGTCATCTCGCATTGATGCCGACCCGTCACGGTTTCGCCATGACGTGGAACGCTACAATTCCCGCATCGGATGGAATCCCATGAGCGACTGTCGCAGCGCGACTGGCTTTTTCTCGCCATCTGCGCCGCCGTTTTCCTCGCCTCGCTCTACGTCGTTCTGAACTGGTTCAGCGCCGCGTTCCCTGAAGCGTCGATCGAGTTCCGCTACGACCGCGCCGCATCGCAACCGCTCGCCGAGGGCGTCCTGCGCGATGAACGGCTCGACACGCGCGACTGCAAACACACCGCGACCTTCGACTCCGACGACTTCGCCCGCATCTTCCTCGAGCGCTCCCTCGGACTGGAGCGCGCCAACGCGATCATGCGCCGCGACGTGCACCTCTGGTACTGGCACCACCGCTGGTTCCGTCCGCTGCAGGAAGAGGAGTACGCGGTCGAGGTCGCGCCGACCGGCGAGATCGTCGCCTTCAATCACAAACTGCCGGAGAGCCGCGCTCTGCCGGCGGTCACGCTCGCGCAGGCGCAACAGCTCGCCGAACAATTTCTCGCGCGCAACAACGCACCGCTCGCCGATCTGAATCTCGTGTCCCAGAGCGAGCGCAACCTGCTGCATCGCGTGCAGCGCATCTTCACGTGGGAATCGAAATCGATCCATCCCGCGGGCGCGCCGTACCGCTTCATCGTCAATGTCGACGGCAACATCGTCAGCGCCTACTCCCAGCGCGTGAAAGTGCCGGAGCAGTGGCAGCGCACGTACAGCGAGCTGCGGTCGAAGAACCTCGCGGCAGGCAACGTCGATCTGATCTTCCTGATCCTCACCGGCCTCGCCGCGTTGTGGACCTTCATCACGCAACTGATCCGCGGCAACATGCGGATCCGTTTCCTCCTGGCGATCGGCCTCACCACGATCGTGCTCGTCTTCGGCGTCTCGCTCAATCAGTTTCCGATCGCGCTCGCCGGCTACGACACGACGATGTCGTATCCGACCTTTCTCGGCACGATGATCTTCGGCTCGCTGATTCAGGGCATCGGCATGGGCATCCTGCTGATGGTGATCTGCGCCTCGGGCGAAGTGCTTTATCGCGAGCGCCTGCCGCAACAGCTCGCGCTGCCGCGACTCTGGACCCGCCGCGCACTCGCCTCGAAACGCGTCTTCCGCTCCTTCGTCCTCGGCTACGCACTCGTCGCGTTCTTCCTCGCCTATCAGGTCGTCTTCTATCTCGTCGCCGGACACTTCGGCGCCTGGGCACCGGCGGAGATTCCGTACGACGAGATGCTGAACACCGCATTTCCCTGGGTCGCTGTGCTCTTCGCCGGATTCTTCCCCGCCCTCTCCGAAGAATTTCTCTCGCGCGGCTTCTCCATCCCGTTCTTCGAGCGCATCCTGCGCTCGCGCGTCGCGGCGATCGTCGTCGCGGGCTTCATCTGGGGGTTCGGCCACGCGACGTATCCGAATCAGCCGTTCTACATCCGCGGAGTGGAAGTCGGACTGGCGGGGGTGATGATCGGATTCCTGTTCGTGCGCTTCGGAATCCTCCCGCTGCTGATCTGGCACTACACGGTCGACGCGCTCTACACGGCGCTGCTGCTCTTCCGGTCGCACAACAGCTACTACATCGCGTCCGCCGCGCTTTCGAGCTTCGTGTTTGCGGTGCCGATGCTGATCTCCATCGCGCTGTACATCCGCAACAAGGGATTCGTGCCGGATGAGGAGCTGTCGAATGCCACCCTTCCGGTGGAGGGACCGCCGCCGGAGCTCGAGCGCGAAACGACGGTCGAGCTGCCGCCGGCGCAGTCGCTGGCGTACTCGCGCGTCGTCCTCGCCGTCGTCGCGGTCGCGGCCCTCGCGCTGCTGACGACGTACCGTCCGCCTTCGATCGGCGACGCCATCGACTACCGCATCGATCGCGATCAGGCGAAGTCGATCGCGCGCGCGCACTTTGCGCAGATGGCCCGTCAGCCGATGCCGCAGCGCGCGATCTCGATTCCGCTCGCCGGCTTCAAATCGTGGGACCGCGACTCGCCGCGCGAAGAAGGGGGCTCGCCCGACGGATTCGATTCCGTCGCCGCGACGTACCTCGTGCGGCACGGCGTCAAAGGCGCGGCTCTGATCGATGTCATGCAGCATCGCGTCGAAGCGGGCACGTGGACCGTGCGCTTCTTCACGCCGCTGCAGAAGGACGAGTACTTCGTCGAAGTCGATCCGCGCACGTCGCGCGCAATCGGCTATCACCGCTATCAGGACGAACGGAATCCCGGACCGCGGCTCGAACAGCCGGCCGCGCAGGCGATCGCCACGAAAGCGTTCGCGATCTACGGCCAGGATCCGAATGCGTTCGACCTGAAGGAAGCGCTCGCGTTCCAGCAGCCGAATCGCCGCGACTGGCTCTTTCATTTTGAGGAGCGCAAGCCGATCGTCGCCGACGCCGTGCGGCGCATCACCGTGCGCGTCGCGGGCGATGAAGTCACGCAATTCACGTCGACGGTGAAAGTGCCGGACGAGGTCTATCGCGATGCACAGAAACAGACGCTGCTCAGTCTCGTCCTCGTGCTGCTGCGCGTCTTCGGCCTGGTGATTCTTCTTTCGCTCGCCGTCACCGGTTTCGTCTTCGCGATCCGCAACGGCGGCATTCCGTGGCTGCGCGCGCTGCGCTGGACCGCCGCGCTGGCGATCCTGCCGCTCATCAGCGTGATCGCGCACTGGGAGTGGACGCTCTTCTCGTACAGCACCTCGGTGCAATGGCCGACGTTCCGCTTCAACGCCTTCGTCGACGCCATCCGCACGCTCGGCTTCCAGCTCGGCGGCCTGTTCCTCGCGCTCGCCGCGATCTTCACGCTCCGTCCGTACGCAACGGCGCTGTTCACGCGCGAAGGACGCGCGCGATTCGGACGGAGCGGCGTCGCCGCTGCGATCGCCGCCGTCGCGGCGCTGCAATCGCTCCGCTTGCTGGTGTCGCTGATCGCGCAGCGCTTTCCATCGATCGCCACGGTGCACGGTCTCAATCCGCCCGACGAAGTGGCGCTGCGATTCCCCGCTCTGATCGCCGGCGGCAATGCGCTCGTGTCGGCGATCAGTCTCTGCGGCGCGGTGGTGTTGTTCGCGTTCGCACTCCGGAACGCGCCGCGCTGGGTGATGCCGGGCGCGGTGATGATCGGCATCTTCTGTTCGGCAATCGATGGCAGCGTGACGCCGTCCGAACTGCCGCTCGCGATCTTCCGCGCCGCGGCGCTCGCCGTCACGCTCTGGCTGATCGCCCGCTACATTCTCGCAGACAATCCGATCGCATGGCCGCTCTCGATCGTCATCGCATTCACCGCGCAGAGCGCATTCGACATGCTCGGCAACACGCGCGCAGACCTGCAGACGAACGGCGCCGCGCTGCTCATCGCGCTCGCGCTGCTGCTCGTCTTCATCGCGTCACCACGGCAGGTGCAGCATGCTGAATGAGTATCACTTCGTCACGCACTGGCGCGTGCGCGGCACGCTCATCGAGATCCTCGAAATTCTCAGTAACGCAGAAGACCTCACGCGCTGGTGGCCGTCGGTTTACCTCGACGTGAAGAAACACGACGACGGCACGATCGAGCTCTTCACGAAGGGCTGGCTGCCGTACACGCTGCGCTGGTCGTTCCGCGTGACCGAAGAGCGTTCCGACGGATTCGCGCTCGACGCATTCGGCGACTTCACCGGCCACGGCGACTGGCACCTCGAGCAGGACGGCGACCACACCAACATCACGTACGACTGGCGCATCAAAGCGGAGAAACCGCTGCTGCGCATCCTCTCTCCGATCATGAAACCGATCTTCGGCGCGAACCACCGCTGGGCCATGGCGCGCGGCGAAGAGAGCCTGCAGATCGAGCTCGACCGGCGTCATGGCATCGCGGAAAGGGTGCCGCCACAACCAACGTTCTGGAAAAAAGAATGAATCTCGGCATCGAGAACTTCACCTACTCCGACCTCTACGACCACCACCGACTGCGCGATCTCGCCGATGCGTTCGACCGCTTCGTGCGCGATCGCGATGACGCGCTGTTTCAGCGCTTCGCCGCGTATCGCGCGAATCCCGGCACGCTCACACCTCCGCAGGAATCGGAGCTGCTGATCGCGGTCGGGCGCGAGCTCGGGATGTTTCTCGCGCAGCTCTTTCCGGTCGATGGCGGACCGGCGCAGCTGCATCAGCGCGCGCAACGCGACGCACAGGTTGCGCGATTCAAAAAAGAGCTCGTCGCGAAGCGCGTCGCAAAGGTCGCGGCACCTGCCAGCGTCGACGAACCGGCGATCTTCGCGCTGATCCGCACGCTCGCCGGCGGCGAATTCGATCGCGATCCGGAGCTCGCGCTCGCGTGCACGGCGAACAAGCTGCTCGACATCGAGCGCGAATATCCGCGCGGCGCGAAGGCCGCAACCCCCTCGGGTGAAACGCGTGCATCGTTCGCGCAGCTTCGCGATTCGCTGCGCGCGACGCATACCTTCGAAGACACGCTCGTGCGGCATGAGCCGGTCGAGTCACCCGAGGCGGTCGAGCGGGAGAAAGCGGCACTGCATCGCATCGTCGACATGCTCGTCGACTGGACCGCGGCGCAGTGGAAGGCAGGACGCTTCGACGGCTGGACGTCGTTCCATCTGCCGAAGCCGCTCGTCTTCGATCGCCTCGTCGACACGAAAGCGATCGATGAACTGCGTGTCGTCGGCAACGACGAGCACTATCGCCGCCGCGACGGATTCAAACTCACCGATCCGCGCGCCACGCCGCGCATGATCGCGGACCAGGCGCACTACTGCATCTACTGCC
Source organism: Thermoanaerobaculia bacterium (assembly GCA_035255945.1). Lineage (GTDB taxonomy): Bacteria > Acidobacteriota > Thermoanaerobaculia > Gp7-AA8 > Gp7-AA8 > JAJPHC01. Next base: position 8,853 of record DATEZA010000287.1, on the reverse strand, counting down.
ACGAGCGGACGAAGGACTCGTGCTCGCACGGCTTCCCCGAAAAAGGGGGCACGTTCAAACCGAACCCGCTCGGACTCGCGCTGGAAGGTTGTCCGCTGGACGAAAAAATCGGCGAGATGAACGCGCTGCGCACCGAGGGCGAATCGATCGCCGGACTGGCGGTGGTGATGATCGACAACCCGATGTGTCCCGGCACCGGTCATCGCATCTGCAACGACTGCATGAAGGCGTGCATTTTTCAGAAACAGGATCCGGTCGACATCCCGCAGATCGAGACCGGCGTGCTCACCGACGTGCTCTGGATGCCGTGGGGCTTCGAGATCTATTCGCTGCTCACGCGCTGGAATCCGCTGAACGTGCGGCGGCCGGTCGCGCTGCCGTACAACGGAAAAAACGTGTTGGTGGTTGGGCTCGGGCCGGCGGGCTACACGCTCGCGCACTACGTGTCGAATGAAGGATTCGGCGTGGTGGCGATCGATGGCCTGAAGATCGAGCCGCTGCCCGAGGAGTTTTTGATGCAGCCGATCGTCGACGCGAAGAAGTTATGGGATTCGCTCGACGATCGGATTCTCGCGGGATTCGGCGGCGTGTCGGAGTACGGCATCACCGTCCGCTGGGACAAGAACTTTTTGAAGATCATCCGCATCGCGCTTGAGCTGAAAAAGAACGTGAAGGTCTACGGCGGCGTGCGCTTCGGCGGCACGATCACCATCGAAGACGCGTTCGACAGGCTCGGCTTCGATCACATCGCGATCGCCGCGGGCGCGGGCACGCCGACGATCGTGCGGATGAAGAACAATCTCATTCGCGGCATTCGCAAGGCGAGCGACTTCCTCATGGCGCTGCAGCTGACCGGCGCATTCAAGAAGTCATCGCTGGCGAATTTGCAAGTTCGTCTACCCGCTGTAGTGATCGGCGGCGGGCTCACCGCGATCGACACGGCGACGGAGCTCTTCGCGTATTACCCGGTGCAGGTCGAGAAAATCCTCGAACGGTATGAGCTCATGGGCGAGGAATTGCGCATGGGCTTCGACAAAGAGGAGCTCGGGATTCTGGATGAATTCCTCGATCACGGCCGCGCCGTCCGCGCGGAACGCGAGCGCGCTGCGGCCGCCGGCGAGAAGCCGGACTTCATCCCGCTGGTGCGCTCGTGGGGCGGAGTCACCATCGCTTATCGCAAGTCGCTGCTCGATTCGCCGGCGTACCGGCTCAATCACGAAGAAGTGATCAAGGCGTTCGAGGAAGGGATCGCGTACGCCGACTCGCTCTCGCCCATCGAGGCCGTCGCGGACGAATTTGGTCACGTGCAATCGCTGCTCTTCGAAAAGCAGGTCGTCGAAGATGGACGTTGGAAGGACAGTGGTCAAGTTGTTGACCTTCCGGCGCGGAGCGTGATGGTTGCGGCGGGAACGAGTCCGAATGTCATCTACGAGAAGGAACATCCGGGCACGTTCAAGCTCGACAAGTGGAAGCAGTTCTTCCAGGCGCACGCCGTTTCGGCGGATCAGGAGCTGATCGAAATCCAGGATCCGGCGCGCGATACCGGCTTCTTCACGTCCTACCAGCACCCGTCGAGCCGCGAGAAATTGATCTCGTTCTACGGCGACAACCATCCCAAATACGCCGGCAACGTCGTGAAGGCGATGGCCTCGGCGAAGTACGGATATCCACATGTCGTAGAGCTGTTCGGCGAGCTTCCGGCCGCCGATCCGGCGAAGTGGGAGGAGCTCGTTCGCACGCTCGACGACGGCCTGATCGCGCGCGTGCACCAGATCAATCGCCTCACACCGACGATCGTGGAAGTCGTCGTACGCGCGCCGTTCGCCGCGCGTCAATTCGAGCCGGGACAATTCTTCCGTCTGCAGAACTTCGAATCGACCGCGACGGAGATCGACGGCACGAAGCTGGTGATGGAAGGCATCGCGCTCACCGGCGCATGGACCGATCCCGATCGCGGACTGCTGTCGTTGATCATTCTCGAGATGGGCGGCTCATCCCGTTTGTGTGCATCGCTGAAAACCGGCGAACCGGTCGTGGTGATGGGACCGACCGGCGCGCCCACCGAGCTCCCGAAAAACGAGACGATCCTCCTCGCCGGCGGCGGCCTCGGCAACGCGGTGCTCTTCTCCATCGCCAAGGCGCTGAAGGACAACGGCTGCCGCGTCGTCTACTTCGCCGGCTACAAAAAAGCGATCGATGTGTTCAAGCGCGACGAGATCGAAGCCGGCACCGATCAGGTCATCTGGTCTGTCGACCTCGGCGACCCGATCGAGCCGCGCCGTCCGCAGGACCGCAAGTTCGTCGGCAACATCGTGCAGTCGATGCTCGCCTATGCGACTTCCGACGACCGCATGTTCGATTTGAAAGACGTACAGCGGATCATCGCCATCGGCTCCGACGGCATGATGCGCGCCGTGAAGGACGCACGCCACGGCGTGCTCGCGGAGCATCTCAACCCCGACCACGCCGGCATCGGATCGATCAACAGTCCGATGCAATGCATGATGAAGCAGGTCTGCGCCCAATGCCTCCAGCGTCACGTCGACCCCAAGACCGGCAAGGAGTCGTTCATCTTCAGCTGCTTCAACCAGGACCAGCCCCTCGACAATGTCGACTTCGTGAACCTCCGCGCGCGCCTGCGCCAGAACACGGTCGTGGAGAAACTGACGAACGCCTGGCTAACGCGCCTCTTCGCGCGGGCATAACGGAGCGCGGGCGTCTCGCCCGCACTCGGCGGCCGTCTCGGCCGTCGAGCGAGACGCTCGCCGGCTGCGGCCGAGACGCCGGTAGGATTGCCGCATGCATAGCGGCCGAGCAGGTGCGACAGCCCCGGCGGTGATCCGATCATCGGCACCAGTGTGGCGCCGCCGACCTCGGCGGCGCAGAACCACGCCGGCGGAGTCGCCGGCGCCACACAAGCCACCGCGCGGCCGCTGAGTGGAGCGCGGGCGTCTCGCCCGCACTCGGCGGCCGTCTCGGCCGGCGAGCGAGACGCTCGCCGGCTGCGGCCGGGACGGCCGCGCTCCGAGGGGATTAACGCGAGGTACGCCGCCGCGAAGCGGCCGGCGAGGCGTCCTCGCCGATTATCCGCACCACCGCCCGGGAGACATCGAAGTTGCTCTTGGTCGGGTACGCGAGCACCGCCGGCGAGAGCACGGCATCGCGGAACGATGTGTCGATCGTCGTGACGGAAGCGACTTCCTGAAGGTTCAACGCAGCATCAACGCGGCCGGCGAACAGGTATCCGCCTGACGCGAACGCCACCAGATACTCGGACCCTGTCCACGTCACTCCAAGCGGCAACGCGCCATCGCGAATCTTGCGCGCCGGCGACCCGAGGTGTCGCGCGAACAGCGCGCTCGGACGAGTCGTCCAGAAGAGCACGTAGTCCGATCCGTCCCAGACGAGCCGCGGATCGCGCGCATCCATCGGAGCGACTTCGATCGTTGGACCGACGACGCCATCGCGCTCAACGGAAGCACTCTGGATGGAAGCCGGCGGCATGCAACCTTCGACGCAGATCCCGCCTGTGTAGTCGCGATTCCACGCGACCGCGAAACTGTCGCCGTTCGTGGCGATCGTCGCATTCCACTCTCGCGCCGAACCGTGCGAGATCGCGAAAGGTTTGGTATCGAGAAGAACGCCGTCGAGGATCCGCGCACCCACGATGTGATGGTCGGGCGATTCCCACACGACGAGATGTCGCGCGCCGACGGCCGCGATTGCGATCCGCGCATCGGTCGAGCTCTCGCCGAGCGAGAGCACGTCGCCGATCGGCAGCGCGTTGTCGTTGCCGAGGCGGCGCGCGAACACGTGCCCGTTCTCGAGCCACGCGATGAGCTGACCGCCGGCGGCCGGATTCAACTGATCCGAAACGCTCTCCTGAACGATGACCGGATCGCCGTCGGCCGGCACTCGCTGCATCCGCAATTGATGCCGCTGCTCGGCGCCGATGATTTCTTCCCACGCGATGACCCGACCCGTGCCGGCCAGATTCTGTTGCCATGCGATCGCGTTCGACACGATCTGCGGCGCATCGTCGCTCTTCGCTTCGATCTGCGTACCGCCGGCTCGCACGTCGTGCTCCCACAGCGTCACCGTCGTCGCGCCATTCGACGCAATCGACGCCATCGCCTCGCGGCCGCTTCGTGCCGCCACGACCGACGGCGACTTCGTCAGCGCGCCGTTCGCATCGAGCGACAACTGATGGATGTCCGCCTCTTCCGGTTGAAAGTAGAGCGGCCACATGTCCGCCACGCTGTATGTGTACGAGACGACGTACTCGCGGCCGTTCCACGCCGCACTCGGATACCACGCGCGCTCCGGCTCGCTCGCGATCCGATGATCCGCGCCGAGCGTGCCGTCGCGGGCGATGAAGCGGCTGCGGTTTTCTGTGACGTAGTGGCGATCGGTGACACCGATGTTCTGTTGCCAGACGACGACGAACGAGTCGCCGTTCGATGCGACCGACCAGCCGAACGCCGCAGCGCCCCAGCCCGGCGTAAACGTCGTGAGCTGCTGCGCCGGTTTGAGCACTTCGCGATCGGAGATCAGCGCCCCGAACAGCGCGGAGTACGAGCTCCAGACGACGTAGTAATTCGTTCCGTTCGATGCGATCGCGGCGGGATACGGCGTCGCCGGCAGCTCGAATGATTTGCCGAGGATCGAGCCGTCGCGCGCAATCGCAATTGCCTGCAGCGGGCGCGACGAGCTGGGGTAGATGTCGGGCAGGTACGTCATGACGTAGCCATGCCCGTTCGATGCGATGGCGAACGAGCTCGCCGGTTCGATGCGCCCGCCTTGTTCGACGACACCGGTATCGGAAAAAACATGCGCCAGGCACACCGAGCCCGGATAGGCGCTGCACGCGTATGCGACGACGAAGTCCTGACCGTCCGACGCAACCGCCACCGGCTTCCCCGCGCCCGATGCGATACGAATCGAAACCTGATCGATCAATTGCCCGCGCTCATCCAGCCGCACGCCGCGAATGCCGGCGTTGATCTGGTCGTACCACGCAGCGAAAAAAATCGTTCCGTTCGACGCGATGCCCGGCGCATTGCGCATGAACGGTGCGGGCTCGACAACCGGACGCGACAGCGGAATTTCGTTCCCGAGGAGGATGGAGAGCAGGAAAAGAGGAAGCATGATCGAAAGGTACGTGTGCGGCTAACAAAGCGTCGATGCGATAATTCTCTTCTCCCCGGAGCTTCGCATGGCAAGCGGCCCTTTGACGCAGGCGGATCAGCCGACGCTGCGGTTCGGCGACGGTGATCCCACTGCGCCGATCGAAGCCTCCCGCACGTTCATCGACGGAGAAGTCCTCGCCTCGCGATACCGGATCGTGCGCTTCATCGCAGCGGGCGGGATGGGGGAAGTCTACGAAGCGTTCGATCTCGATCTGCACGAGCCGATTGCGATCAAGTCGGTGCGCGCCGAGGCGGCGACGCAGGATTCGATCGAACGGCTGAAACGCGAGATCCAGCTCGCGCGCAAAGTCACCCATCCCAACGTCTGCCGGATCTACGACCTCGCGCATCATCGCCGCGAGAGCGGGCACATCGATCTCTTCGTCACGATGGAATTGCTGCGCGGGAAAACACTCGCGCAGCACATTCGCGACAAGAAGCGGCTGACCACGAGCGAAGCGCTGCCGATCGTCAAACAGATCTGCGACGGACTCGCGGCCGCGCATCGCGCAGGCATCATTCATCGCGATCTGAAATGCGAGAACGTAATCCTCGACGGCGATGGCGAGCGCGCCGTCATCACCGACTTCGGACTCGCGCACGGCACCGTCGCCAATCAGGACGCGTTCGTCACGCATCCGAACATGATCATGGGCTCCGCCGCGTATCTCGCGCCGGAGCAGTGCCAGGGCGCGCAGGTCACGCCCGCCGCCGACATCTACGCCCTCGGCGTGGTGATGTTCGAGATGATCACCGGCCGCCGTCCGTTCCCCGACGAGCCGGCGCTGGCGACCGTCGTACGCAAGATCAAGGAGGCGCCGTCATCGCCGCGCTCGATCGTTCCGCAGCTCGAAGTGCGATGGGAAGCGACGATCCTGCGCTGCCTCGAGCGCGACCCGAACGATCGTTTCAGGACAGCGACCGAGGTCGTCGACGCGCTCACCGGCGCCTCGCCCATTCCGCGCCTCCGCCATCACCGCCGCAACATGAAATGGATCGCAGCCATCGTCGCGATCGCGATCGTCGCGGCCATCGCCGGCGCCTTTCTGCAGCGCCGGTTCAAGCCGCCCGAGCGGCGGCGTCCTGCGGTCGCGGTCATCGGATTCAGGAACATCGCCGGACATCGCGACGCCGAATGGCTTTCGCCCGCACTCGCTGAAATGCTGACGACGGAGCTCGCGGCGGAAGGACGCTTGCGCGCGATTCCGGGCGAGGACGTGCAGCGCGCGCGAATCGAATTGAAGCTCGGCAGCGGCGACTCGTTCTCCAAAGAAACCCTGGCGCGCATTCACGACAACCTCGGCGCGGATCTCGTCGTCGCCGGATCGTTCGTCGATGTCGGCGATCAACTGCGCGTCGACGTGCGCGTGCAGGACACGAGCAACGCGCGCGACACGTCGATCGCGGAGACCGGCACGACCGCGCATCTGTTCGATCTCGTGTCGCGCGTCGGCGCGCGCATGCGCGAGGAGCTCGGCGTCGCCTCGGTCGCCAGCCAGTCGTCGTCGCAGGCCCTCGGCGCATTGCCTTCCGATCCGAACGTCGCACGCTTTTATGCGATGGGACTGGCGCAATTGCGCGGATTCGATGCGCTCTCCGCGCGCGACTCGCTCGAACGCGCCGTCGACGCCGCGCCCGATCAGCCGCTGCCGCATGCGGCACTCGCGTCCGCGTGGTCGGCCCTCGGCTACGACAGGAACGCGCGCGACGAAGCGAAGCGCGCATTCGATCTGTCGTCGAAGCTCACGCGCGAACAGCGGCTCGTGATCGAAGCCGGGTATCGCGAAACGATCGGCGACTGGACGCGCGCCGCGGAGATCGATCGCGCGCTCGCGACGCTGTTCCCGGACGATCTCGATTACCAGCTGCGCCTCGCGAATGCGCAGACGAAGAAAGGGACGCCGGCCGATGCGCTGACGACGATCGCATCGATGCACAAGCTCGCGGCCGATCCGCGCATCGACATCGCGGAGATGGACGCGGCCGGCTCACTCTCCGATTACGCGCGCATGCAGGCCGCGGCAACGCGCGCGATCGCCCTCGGCGAACAGCGCGCGACGAAGCTGCTGACGGCGCGCGCGATGTCGGGACTCGGTGTCTCTCTGCATCGGCAGGGACGCACGACCGAAGCGATCGATGCGCAGCAGAAAGCGCTCGCGCTATATCGCGAAGCGGGCGACATCGGCGGCGCAGCGCGTTGTCTCCTCCGCATCGGCTCGGTCTACATCTACCTCGGCGATGTGCCGCGCGCGCGGCCGTTTTTCGTCGAAGCGCTGGCTGCCGGCGAGCGCAACGGCGATGCGTGGCTGAAGTCCGCCGGCTCGAACAACCTCGCGTTCTGCGCGTTCATGGCGGGCAAGCCTTCCGAGGCCGAGGCGCTGCTGGCGAAGATGCTCGAGCTGGCGAAGGAGATCGGCGATCCGAAGCTCGACGCGATCGCGCGCGACAACATCGCGTACGCGCACTTCCTGCGCGGCGATCTCGCCGGCGCGGAGAAAGAGATCGCGCGCTGCATCGACGTCGCGCAATCGGTGCACGCACAGCAGGTGCTCGCGGTCGGCATGTGGAACGCCGCCGATTTCAAGCTCGCGCGCGGCGATGTCGACGGCGCAAAACGTCAGCACGAGGCCGCGCTGGCGATCCGCGAGAAGATCGGCGAGAAGCGCGCGATCGCGGAGAGCCGCATCTCGCTGGCGAATGTCGCGATCGAGCAGCGGCGTGTTGCGGACGCGGAGAAGCTCGCGCGCGATGCAGCCGGCTGGGCGAAGGGCGCGAAGGTGTGGGATGTCGAAGCGAATGCGCGGATTGCGTTGTCACGCGTGCTGCCGAAAGACGCGGCGCTGCGCGAGCTCGATGCGGCGTCGCAACTCTCCGCATCGCACTTCAATGTGATCGTGAAAATCAACGTACTGATCGCGCGGGCGCGTCTGCTGCGATCGAAAGAGCTGGCGGAGGAAGCCGTCCGGCTCTCGTCGGGTGAATTAGTCGAACCCCGAGCGAGAGCCGAACGGTTGATGCGAGAGCTGAGGTGAACGGAGGCGACAAGCTGAGAGCTTGCCCTACACGGTGTACGACAAGCTCGCAGCTTGTCGCCTACTGCTTGCACCCGTGCTGATAATCGCAACGTGCTGATCGCGCGTGCGCGTTTGCTGCGATCGAAAGAGCTGGCGGAGGAAGCCGTCCGGCTCTCGTCGGTGAATTAGTCGAACCGCGATCGAGAGCCGAACGGTTGATGCGAGAGCTGAGGTGAACGGAGGGCAAGCTGAGAGCTTGCCCTACACCAGTTTGCCGTAGGTGGTGTACGACAAGCTCTCAGCTTGTCGCCTTTTACTGCTTGCACCCGTTGATCGCGTTCGACCACTCCGGCTGATAATCGCACTTCAACGTCATCGTGAAGATCAACGTGCTGATCGCGCGAGCTGGCGGAGGAAGCCGTCCGGCTCTCGTCGGGTGATTAGTCGAACCGCGATCGAGAGCCGAACGGTTGATGCGAGAGCTGAGGTGAACGGAGGGCAAGCTGAGAGCTTGCCCTACACCACACCACCAGTTTTCCGTACGTGGTGTACGACAAGCTCTCAGCTTGTCGCCTACTGCTTGCACCCGTGCTGATAATCGCAACGTGCTGATCGCGCGTGCGCGTTTGCTGCGATCGAAAGAGCTGGCG
>DATEZA010000286.1:0-18284 GCA_035255945.1 Thermoanaerobaculia bacterium | reverse complement strand
CGCATCGAAACTTCGCGCGGTCGAAACCGAGCCGGCCGAGCCGGTGTTCAAAGGGATCGACCTGCTGCCTCACGTCGACAGCCGCTCGCCGATCTCCGAGGCTTATCGCGCGTTCCGCACGTCGCTGCTGCTCGCGTCGGCGAATTCGCCGAAGGTCATCGTGATCACGTCGACATTCGCACGCGAAGGCAAGACCACGACGGCCGTGAATCTCGCGACCGTGCTCGCACAGATGGGCAAGCCGGTGCTGCTGCTCGACGCCGACCTGCGCCGTCCGCGGCTGCAGAAAGTCTTCAAAGGCAAGATGAACGTCGGCCTGGTCAACTACCTCGCCACGAACATCCCGCTCGAGGACGTGATCCAGGAGACCGAGGTGCCGCATCTGTCGGTCGTGTTGTCGGGACCGACGCCGCCGAATCCGTCCGAGCTGCTTGCATCCGATCGGATGAAGCACCTCATCCACGAAGTGCGCTCGAAGTTCGCGTACGTGATCTTCGACTCGCCTCCGGTAATGGCGGTGACGGACTCGATCGTGCTCGCGGCGAGCGCGGACGGCGTCGTGCTCTGCGTGCACGGCGGTCAGACGCCGCGCGAGATCGTGCAGCGCGCCGCCGAGCGTCTGCGCCAGAGCAACATCCCGGTCCTCGGCGCGATCCTCAACAATCTCGACCTGCAGCAGTACGGCTACACGTTCAAGAAGAGCTACTACGACTACTACGACTCCGATGGCGGCTCGAGCGAGAAGAAAGAGCCCGTACGAAAGTCGGGATGAACGTGCTCGGTGCTGGGTGCTGAGTCCTGCGGCCCGTCCCTTACCAAGCACTTAGCCCTGAGGACTCAGCACTTTGATCGACATTCATCACCACTGCCTGCCGGGTGTCGATGACGGTCCGCGGGATTGGGCCGAGGCGGTGGACCTTTGTACCATGGCGCGCGAACAGGGAATCGAGACGATCGTCGCGACGCCGCACGTGCTGCGCGGCCGCTGGCAGAACACGTCGCGGCTGAAGCTCGAGAATCTCGCCGAAGAGCTGCGCGAGAAGACAGGCAACGATCCGCGCATCCTCCTCGGCTCCGAGTACTTCTTCGCGCACGACATGACCGAGGTGCTGCGGACGAACGGCGGCATCATCCCGCTCGCCGGCTCGCGATACGTGCTCGTCGAGTTCGCGGCGAACGCGATCCCGCCGCTGGTCGAGCAGCCGTTCTACCACGTGCAACTCGAGGGCTGGACGCCGATCATCGCGCATCCGGAGCGCAACGCGATTTTCCAGTCGAAGCCGGAGCTGCTCGCGCGACTGATCGAGCTCGGCGCGCGCACGCAGGTGACGTGCGACAGCGTCACGGGCCATTTCGGCGCAGAGGCGGAAAGGGCGGCGCTGGAGTGGATTACATGCGGACTCGTGCATATCATGTCGACGGACGCGCACAACACCGGCAGACGGCCTCCGCGCGCCCGCGAAGCAATCGAGAGAGTGCGGCAGCTTGCAGGCGATCAGGTCGCACACGATCTGACGCGATCGAATCCCAGCGCAGTGATCGAAGGGCGTGGTCTGGTGTGGGAGCCCGAACCGAAGGTGGCGCGGAGTGGCGGATTTTTGAAACGGGTACGGGAGTTATTTGGTCATCGTGAAGATCGTTCGCACTAGCGTCGTCGCGGCCGTTCTGGTCGTTTTCGCTGCAGCAGCGCAGGCCAGTGATCCGTTCTACGCGGCGCTGTTGACGCGTGGCGTCTCCGACGCGCAGCGCGGCGATCACTTCAGGGCCGTGAAAGAGCTGCGCATCGCGGCATTCGGCCTGGTCGACGATCCGGCGCAGTACCTTCGCGCGCAGGTCTACCTCGCGAATTCGCTGGAGAAGCTCGGACAGCATGCGGATGCCGCGGTGGCGGTCGACAAAGCGTCGCGCGCCGAGCGCATCAACTCGGCGTATGCGAGCGCGGCGATCGATCCGGATGCACGCAGCACGTTCGAAGCGCTCGCGGTGAAGTCGCTGAGACCGGAGCAGCTGGCGATGGTCCCGTCGTTCCGGCATGTTGCCGCCGCACCGCCTCCGCCACCGCCACCTGCGCCGAAGCCGGCGCCGGTTGCCGTCGTGAGCGTGCCGAAACCGGCGCCGGTTATCGAGAAGCCGGTCGAAAAGCCGCCGGTCGTTCAGACGCAACCGCCCCCGCCGCCGCCTGCAGTCGTGATACAGAAACCGGTGCAAAAAGCCGCGGTCGCCCAAACGAAACCGGCACCCGCGCCGGCGCCTGTGCAGCCTGCGCGACCGCAGCCGCAACCGGTCGCCGAAACAAAACCGCCCGTCGTCGAAAGCCCGCTCGTCGCCGCTGCGAAACACCAGCCGTCGCAGGCACTCGCCGCGTCCGATCCGTCGGCGCAGATCGGCGATGCGCAGCGTCTGCTGAACGAAGGAAAGATCCTCGCCGCGCGGCAAATCTACCTCCGCCTCGCGGTGAGTGAAGGACTCGCACGCACGACCGCCCTCGACGTCGCGAAGGGTCTGAACCAGACCTCCGCGTGGCGCGAATCATCGAACGCGTACCAGAAGCTGATGCCCTTCCGCTCCGGCGAAGAAATGCATCAGTTCTACGAAGCTGTGAACCATTACGAGCTCGGCGATCTCACGGCGGCACGCGACCTTCTCACGCGCGCGATGTCAGCATTGCCCGTCACTCGCGAGACCTCGCTCTACAGGTCGAAAATCCTTGGGTTGCAGTAAACTTTTCAATGAGGGTCCCGATGAAAGCATTCGCCGCCGCTCTTCTTCTTTCCGCCGCAACCATCACTGTTTATGCGCAGCCCGGCCGCATCGATCACACGCCGGTCCTCTGCCTGCGCGGCGGCGAGATGCCGGTGCTGCAGGTGCAGGTCGAGGACAAGGGAACGCTCCGCGCCTACTTCCGCCGCACGAACACCACCGACTGGTGCTCGGTCGAAGGAACGAACATCGGCAAGATGTCGAGCGTGACGCTGCCGAAGTTCGATACGAACGACGAGATCGAGTACTTCTTCGTCGTCCTCGACGGCAAGCGCATCATCGCCAAGAGCCCGCAGATCTATCGCGTGAAGGCGACGAACAACTGCGAGCAGCCGTGGGCGCGCCACACGCTGATGCTGATCATGGACTGCACCGACAACGGCCCGGGCTCGATCCCGTCGTCGATGGGTGCAGGCTTCGCGCTGATCACGAACGGCCCGAAGACGCCGTCGCCCTCGAGCCCGTCGCAGCAGTAGCGACTCAACGTCCGCTGTAGTGGTGGACGTACATCGACTGCAGCGCGACCTTTCCTGGTCCGGTAAAGCGGTTCAGGAACAAGCTGAAGCCGCCGAGGAATCCGGTGGTGAATCGCTGGGCAGTCGTCTGCATCTTCACGTGGGTGTCTTTGTAGAGCCAGCCGCCCGGCTCGACGTCGATCTGTTCGTGCGGCGCGAGCTCCTTCTCGAACACGTTGCCGTATCCGTGCAGCCATAGCACGCCGCTCCCTCTCCGCGCGTGAAAGCGGTCGATGAAGAAACCGGTGCCGCCGAACAGGATGTTCGCCACGCCCTTCACCCGCTCGAAGTCGTAGTCGATGTTCGCCGTGGCGGCGAGGAACTGGTGCTCCCGCACGTGGATCTCATCGCCCTGATTCATGTGGATGGCGAGGATGTGCCCCGCGCCGTCCCGGCTGAACGCGATCTGTCCCCGCCCGCTCGCCTCGGTCACGAACACCTGCATCCCCGCGACCATTCGTTTGAGCGCGCCGGCCATCGGTCGGATGTCGATGCTGACCGTCGGATTCTTCCAGAGCAGCACGTGATGCTCGAAGTAGACGGACATCAGATTCACATCGACGGTCAGTACCGGAACGAGCTCGCCATCGATGTGGTACGTGACGCCGCCGAATGTCTCGGCTTGCGCCTGAGTAGGAAGAAGAGTCGGTGCAGACATACCGGCTCAACGTGCGTCGCGATGGCCAGGTCTGCCGCGACCGGCGTCACAATTTCGCGTCAGTGCGCTTTTGCCTTCTTCACTTCCTCGGTCAGCGCCGGCAGCACCGTGAACAGATCGCCGACGATGCCGAGGTCCGCGACGCGGAAGATCGGCGCCTCGGGATCCTTGTTGATCGCCACGATGTGCTTCGACGATGACATGCCCGCGAGGTGCTGAATCGCGCCGCTGATGCCCGCCGCGATGTAAAGGTTCGGACTGACCACGCGTCCCGTCTGTCCGACCTGATGCTGATGATCGATCCATCCCGCGTCGACCGTCGCGCGCGATGCGCCGACTGCGCCGCCGATCGCGTGCGCGAGGTCCTTGATGTACGAGAAGTTCTGCGCTTCCTTCAGTCCGCGGCCGCCCGACACGATGATGTCCGCCTCGGCGATCGTCAGCTCGCCCGCTTCCGGCGCCTTCGTCTCGACCAGCTTCGCCTTCGCATCCGCCGGTGCCGTCACATCGACCACTTCCGCCGCGCCGCCGCCCGCTTCCTCCGCGGGGAACGCATTCGGACGGGTCGTCGCGATCGCCGGCGTGCCGGTCACATCGACCGTCGCGAATGCCTTGCCCGAATACACAGGACGCCGCGCGCGCAGCTTGCCGTCGGTCCACGAGAGCTGATCGACATCCGACGCGACGCCGGCATCGAGCCGCGCTCCGATGCGAGGCGCGAGATCGCGGCCGTTCGACGTGCCGCCGAACAGCAGCACGGACGGCTTGACGTCGTCACACACCTGCTTCAGTGCGGCCGTGTAGATCTCCGTCGAATAGTCGGCGATGCTCGCCACGTACAGCTTCTTCGCACCGTAGCGGCCTGCTTCATCCGCAACCGACTTGTCGTTCGCGAACGCCACCAGGTCGCCGCCCGCCGCCTCGGCCAGCTTGCGGCCGATCGACAGCGCCTCGCGCGACACCTTCTTGATCTTTCCGTCTTTGACTTCGCAGAAAACCAGTACGCCTGCCATCAGAGTGCCTTCGCTTCCTCGCGGATGTACTTGAGGATCTCCTGCGCCGCGGCCGCCGGATCCGAGCCGTCGATCTTCCGCCCGCCGCTCTTCTCGGGCGGCAACTGCAGCGACACGAAGACGACGCGCTGATTGAAGATGTCCGAGTCGCTGAGGCCGAGGTCCGACACCGACTTCGCATCGATGGGGATCTTCTTCGCGGCCATGATGCCTTTGAGTCCCGCGTAGCGCGGCTCGTTGAGGCCTTTCTGCGCGGTGATGACCGCCGGCAACTGCGCCTCGATCACTTCCTCGGCGCCTTCGATCTCGCGATGCGCGGTGAGCTTGCCGTCGCCGACTTCGAGATGCGTCACGACGTTGATCTGCGGATATCCGAGGAGCTCCGCGACCATCGGTCCGACGAGACCGTTGTCGGTGCCGACGCCCTGCTTGCCGAAGTAGATGACGTCGTGCGGCACGGTCTTGATCGCGGCGGCGAGCGCCTTCGCGATACCGAGCGAGTCGGCGTCGGCCGATTCACCTTTGATGTGCAGCGCTTTCGTCGCGCCGCGCGCCAGACACTCGCGCAACGCCTGCGACGCGCGCTCCGGTCCGAACGTGACGACGGTGACGTCGCCGCCCGATTTTTCTTTCTGACGGATCGCCTCTTCGAGCGCGAACTCGTCGTACGGCGAGACGATGAACTTGATCCCTGTCTCGTCGACATGGCGGCCATCGCCGGCGACTTTGATCCTCGACTCCGTGTCGGGGACATGACTGATGCAGACAACCGAATTCAAGGGGGGCCTCCAATCAAGGAAGTGCTGGGTGCTGGTGCTGGGTGCTGAGTGCTGAGTGCCAGCACTCGAAAGCCGCGCGAATTCTAGCAAATCACTTACTTGCCGCAAGGACGGGCACGAGACTCGCAGTAACCCGCGCCATCAAACGGACGTTTTCCCCAACAGACGGAGAGAGCACACGGAGGGCAGCAATGCCATTCAACAACCGGTCGACCGAAATGGATGGAAATCAGTTTCACCCGCGTCGGATGTTTCGCAGCGTCCCCGACTTCAAGTCGCGCGGAAACGGCAACGGGAACGGGAACGGCCGCACTGCCCGGCCTGCGCCGCCCGAGCAGACCAACGCGGAGAATTTCTACTATCTCAAGCAGATGAACACGAAGACGCCGATGGTCATCGTGATGAACGACGGCGAAGAGATCCGCGGCTGGATCGAGTGGTACGACCGCACGTGCCTCAAGGTGAACCGCGAAGGAGCGCCGAATCTCCTGATCCAGAAGCACTGGATCAAGTACCTGTTCAAAGAGGAAGAGCTGGTCCACGCATAACCGCGTCTCGCGCATAATGCGCGCGTGAAACCGCTTGCCATCACCCTCGGCGATCCGGCAGGGATCGGCGCCGAGATTGTCTTCAAAGCACTTCGGGACTTGGATGTTCCGGCGCGCGTCTTCGGCAGCCGCGCGCTCGCATCACCGCCCGCCGATCTCGATTTCGTCGATATCGGCGGCACGGGGCCGATCGAGTACGGACGCATCCGCGCCGAATACGGACGCGTTGCACTTGCATCGCTCGATGCCGCGATCTCCGCGATCGAGCGCGGCGAATGTTCCGCGCTGGTCACCGCGCCGATTCACAAGCAGGCAATCCTCGCTGCAGGCTCGCCGCATCCGGGACACACCGAGCTCCTTGCCGAGCGCGCCGGCCTGAAGCGCTACGCACACGACTACGCGATGTACTTCGACTCGCCGTCGATCCGCACGGTGCTGCTGACGGTGCACATTCCGTTGCGCGAGGTGATCAACGCGATCAACGCGGACGACATCACGGCGCTCGCCCGTCTGACCAATCGCGAGTATCCGAAGCTGCACGGAAAAACGCCGCGCATCGGCGTCGCAGCGGTGAATCCGCACGGCGGCGAAGGCGGGCGCTTCGGATCGGAAGAGCGCGCGATCGCCGAAGCGGTGCTGCGCGCCTCGGCCGCCGGCGTCACGATCGACGGTCCGCATCCCGCCGACACGCTTTTTCTCGCCGCGAGCCGCGGCAAGTACGATGTGGTGCTGGCGATGTACCACGATCAGGGACTGATCCCGATCAAGACACTGGCGTTCGAGCAGTCGGTGAACGTGACGCTCGGACTGCCGTACCTGCGCACGTCGGTCGATCACGGCACGGCGTTCGACATCGCGGGCAAAGGGGTCGCCGATGCGGCTCCGATGCGTTACGCGATCGAGTGGACGGCCGCGCGCGCGGAGAGGTTCACGTCGTGAATCGCTGGAGCGTGCGGATCCTCGCCGCGTTCATGATCCTGATGTTCATGTTCCTGTTCTGGAACCTGAAGAAGCAACTCATGATGATGCAGCGGATGCAGGGCAGTCCGCCCGCTGCGCCGGCGCAGTCGCGGTGAGCACGCGCCGCATCGCCGCCGTCATCGCGCTCCTCCTCGTTGCGACCGCGTGGGGCGCGACGTTCACCCTGATCAAGGACGTGCTCAGCCGCATCGCTCCCGAGCCGTTCATCTTCTTCCGCTTCACGCTCGCCGGCCTCGTGCTGATCGCACTCGCCGCCTTCCGCCGCCAGCTCACCCGCAGCGTGATCCTCCCCGGCGCGATCCTCGGCACACTCGTGTTCATCGGCTACTGGGCACAAACACGAGGACTGCTGTTCATCTCCCCATCGCGCTCCGCGCTGCTGACGGGACTCTATGTGGTGATGGTCCCGTTCTTCGGCCGCGCGACATTGCGCGCGTCGATCGCTTCGCTGCTCGCATTGATCGGAACCGCGTTGCTCATCGGCGGCTTCGACTCGCGTCCGACATTCGGCGATGCGCTGACGGTGTTCGGTGCGTCGTGCTTCGCACTTCACGTCGTCCTCTCCGCCCGCTACTCCACCTCCCAACCCGCCCTCGCACTCGCCGCCGTGCAGGTGTTGGCAGTCGGCCTGTTCGCCGCGCCCGTGTCGCTCTTCGCTTCCCGCACCCCCCTCACCGCCACCGTCATCGTCGTCATCCTCTTCACCGCGCTCGTAACGACGGCCCTCGCATTCGTCGCCCTGATGTGGGGCCAGGCACGCGTCAGCGCGACCGAGGCCGCGATCATCCTGTCGTTCGAGCCCGTCGCCGCCGCGCTGACATCGATCCTGTTTTACGGCGAGCCGGTGACGTTCGGGGTGGTGGTGGGAGGAGGGCTGATTCTGGCGGGGATGCTACTGTCGCAACTTGCAGCATCCCCGCCTGGATAGCAGACAGCAGATAGCAGATAGCAGTCAAACCTGAGCGTCCAGTGAGCGAATGAGGCCGTGGATCAGGCGCTGGATTTCGTTCACGTTTTCACTGAGATTCGTTGCTTCCGCTTCGCCCATGTAGCCAAGACGCTTCGCGATTTCAATCTGCGTCTCGAGCTCGTAACTGCTGCCGCGCGCTTGCAACACGAATCGCCGATAGTCCGGAATCGTCCCACGCCCACGTCCTTCGGCTATGTTGCTCGGCACCGACACTGCGGCATTCCGCATCTGCCGGCTGAGGCCGAACTGCTCGTGCCGCGGAAAGTTTCCACACACGCGATCGATCTCGACCGCAAGGTCAACACCCTTCTGCCACGCCAAAATGTTCCTGAATTTGCTGCTCATATCTTCATTGGTGCGAAGAGAGCGCAATTGAGCGGAGGCCGTGGATAATACCTCGGCTTCTCCCGCTATCTGCTATCTGCTGTCTGCTATCTTCGAAAAATGCGCATCCTCATCACCAACGACGACGGCATCTACTCCGAAGGCATCCGCAAGCTTGCGGCGGCGCTGAAATCCGTCGGTGACATCATCATCGTGGCGCCGGATCGCGAGCAGAGCGCGGCGTCGCATGCGCTCACGCTCAACCGGCCGCTTCGCCTTCTGCAGATCGAGGAAAACGAGTGGATCGTCGACGGCACGCCGACCGATTGCGTCAACCTCGGCGTCCTCAAACTGATGAAAGAACGGCGGCCGGACATCGTCGTCTCCGGCATCAACTTCGGCGCGAATCTCGGCGACGACGTCACCTACTCCGGCACCATCTCCGCGGCGTTCGAAGGAGCGCTGCTGCACATTCCGTCGATCGCGTTGTCAGCCGTAGTCGGCGAACATTTTTCATTCGATCGCAGCGCTGAATTCGCCGCGCATCTCGTCCGCTGGGCGCTCGAACATCAGCGCGATCCGGGCGTGATCCTCAACGTCAACTTCCCCGTCGCGCCGCCCGCCGGCGTCAAGGTCGCGAAGCTCGGGCGGCGCATCTACACCGAGGGCGTGATCGAGCGGCTGGATCCGCGGGGGCGGGCGTACTACTGGATCGGCGGCGGCGCGCCGTCGTGGCATCCGGGCGAAGGCACCGACTTCGAAGCGATTCAGGCGGGATACATTTCCATCACGCCGCTGCATCTCGATCTGACGCACCATCAATCGATCGCAAAGCTCAAGCCGCTCGAGGAGCTTCTTGCCACCAACATCTGCTGAAGAAAAAGAGTTCGCGCACCTGCGCAAAAAAATGGTCGACGAATACGTCGCCAAGCGCGGCATCCGCGACGAGCGAATCCTTCAGGCGATGCGCGACATCCCGCGGCATCTCTTCGTTCCCTCGGTCGTCGCAGCGAAAGCGTACGGCCCCGGCGCGCTGCCGATCGGCGCGAAGCAGACCATCTCGCAGCCGTACATCGTCGCGCGGATGATCGAGCTGCTCGAGCTCACCGGAAAAGAAAAAGTGCTCGAGATTGGCACGGGAACCGGATATCAGGCAGTGGTGCTGTCGAAGCTGTGCGCGAAAGTCTTTTCCATCGAACGAATCAACGAACTGGCGTTGCGGGCCGCGGAGCTGATCCGCGCGCTGAAGATCTACAACGCGACGGTGAAAGTCTTCGACGGCACGTATGGCTGGTCCGATCAGGCGCCGTTCGATCGCATCATCGTGGCGGCTGCGGCGCCGGAAGTGCCGGAGCCGCTCGTGCAGCAGATGGCGCGCACCGGACGCCTGGTCCTGCCGATCGGCAAAGGCGGCAATCAGCGACTCGCGCGCGTGACGCGCGCCGGCACGAGCGTGAAGATCGAGGACTGCGGCACCGCGGAGTTCGTCCCGCTCGTCGGCAAATTCGGCTGGAAGGAGTGACGCCGTGCGCGCCCGCGCGCTGCTGATCGTCACCGCGATCGTCTCCTCGATCCTCGGCGCCACCGTCGTCTGGCTCGTGCTCACCGTGCCGAACGATCTCGAAGCCGGCGCGCTGATGAAGCAGGCGAAGAAGGAGATCGACGCGCATCAGAACGATCGCGCCCGCGCGACCCTCGTGAAGATCGTGCAGCAGTATCCGCGCACCGATGCCGCCGCTGCCGCGACGGTCGCGCTGATCAAGCTTGCCGATGCCGATCGCGCCCAACTCGCGACCGAGCTCGCGCGACTCGAGAACGCTGTCGCGACGCAGAAACAGGACCTCGGCGCGATGTCGCAGAAGGTCGCCGAGGCGACGAAAGCACCACCGCCGGTCGAGGTGAAACCGGCGCCGAAACCGGCGCCGAAGAAGAAGGCACCTGCACATCACAGACGTCGCCGTTGATGGAGTGCGGCGGCCATGCCGCCGCTCCGGACGTCGCGGCAGAGAACAGCGGCGGCACGGCCGCCGCACTCCAGTACAATTCCTGCGACATGAAAGAATTGCGCGTCATCCGAATCCACGGAAAAGTGCAGGGCGTCGGCTATCGATTCTTCGCCACGCGCGTGGCGCGCCGGCTCGGACTCAAGGGCTGGATCACCAATGAGCGCGACGGCACCGTCGCCGCGGCGGTGGAAGGCGAGAAGAGCGCGATCGATGAATGGCTGGAAGATCTGAAGGAAGGACCGCGGCACGCCGAGGTCACGAAAATCGATCAGGAGACGAAGGATTTCACCGGCAAGCTCGGTGACTTCGACGTGAAATTTTGATGGGCACAGACCAGCTGCGCAATTTGATTCGCGACGTTCCCGATTTCCCCAAGCCCGGCATCATGTTCAAAGACATCACGCCGCTGCTGCGTGATCCGCAGGGACTCGACGCGAGCGTCGAGCTGCTCGCCGAGCCGTTCAAAAATCAGGACGTGACGCGCGTCGCCGGCATCGAGTCGCGCGGCTTCATCTTCGGCAGCTGCGTCGCACGCATCCTCGGCGCCGGTTTCGTTCCGATCCGCAAGCCGGGCAAGCTTCCGTGGACCAAGCGCTCGCACGAATACGAGCTCGAATACGGCAGGGACAAGATCGAGATTCACGACGATGCGCTCTCGCCGGACGATCGCGTGCTCGTGATCGATGACGTGCTCGCGACCGGCGGCACGCTCGCCGCGGCAATTGCACTCGTGCGCGAGTTCGATGCGCAGCTCGTCGGCGCGGCGACGGTGATCGAGCTATCGTTCCTCGATGGACGGCGCAAGATCGAAGGAGTCAACTTCCACGCCGTCGTCAGTTACTGACGCGCTCGAGCGTCACGGCCTCCTGCTCGTACAGGACAAGTCGCTGACGAGCGTCGCCGGGATCATCACCGGCGAGTCCCTCGCCACCTCGTGGTGGTCGCATCCGAAAGCGAAGATCATCTTCCGCACGCTCGATGCGCTCGAATCGATCTCGCTCGCGACGCGACTCGTGGCGAAGAAAGTCACGCTCGTGCATCGACGGCTCTGGCCGGAGCTGCTCGCAGTTGCGAATGCGGAGGAAGCGTGGCAACGCCGCGCGCTGTCGCCAACCGCAAAAGCCTTGCTCGAGCATGTCGAGCGGGAAGACGTGACCGCATCGGGAAAAGATGCTCACGCATTGCAGGAGCGCCTGCTCGCGATTGCATTCGAGCGCCACACCGAGAGTGGAAAACACGAAACGATTCTCACGACCTTTGCACGCTGGGCAGCGCGCGAGCAGGTCGTCGCGCACGATGACCTCGCCGCCGCGAAGCAGGTCTTCGAGCAGGCCGTGGCGAAGATCGGCGGGACGGCGCGGCTCCTTCCGTGGCAGGGATAAACTGCGAACATGTACGACCTCATCGTCATCGGCTCGGGACCGGCTGGCGAAAAGGGCGCAGCGCAAGCCGCGTACTTCGGCAAGAGCGTCGCGCTGATCGAGCGCGAGCCGATCCTCGGCGGCGCGTGCGTCAACACCGGCACCATCCCTTCGAAGACGCTGCGCGAATCGGCGCTGCATCTCTCCGGCTTCCGCCAGCGTGGTTTTCGCGACGCCGTCGACCTCACGATCAAAGGCGAAGTCACGATCCGCGACTTCATGTATCGCAAGGACGTCGTCGTCGAGCGCGAATGGCGGCGCATCGATGAGAACCTGCGCCGTCATCGCGTCGATCGCTACTCCGGCGTCGCGAAGTTCCGCTCCCCGAACGTCATCGAAGTGACGAACGCCCTCGGCGCCGAGGTGCTCGAAGGAAAGATCGTGCTGATCGCCACCGGCTCGTCGCCGTACCGCCCGTCGCATGTGCCGTTCGACGACGAGCACATCTGCGACAGCGACACGATCCTGGTGATGAATCGCATCCCGAAATCGCTCGCCGTCGTCGGCGCGGGCGTGATCGGATGCGAGTACGCGTCGATCTTCGCCGCGCTCGGCATCGAAGTGCATCTGATCGACGGACGCACGGCGCTCCTTCCGCACATCGATCGCGAATGCGTCAAAGTCCTCCTCGGCGAACTGCAGAACCGCCTCGGCGTGATCCTGCACCTCGGCTGCGACGTCGATTCGATCGAAAACGCGGGCGATCACATCCACCTCACGTTGAAAGACGGCTCGTCATTCGACACCGACAAAGTGCTCTACGCGGCGGGACGCAACAGCAACACCTCCGATCTCGATCTCGCCGCGGCGGGCGTCAACGCCGGCAATCGCGGACTGGTCGTGGTCAACGAGAACTATCAGACGAACGTGGCGAACATCTACGCCGCGGGCGATGTCATCGGCTTCCCCGCGCTCGCCTCGACATCGATGGAACAGGCGCGCGTGGCGATGGTGCACGCGTTCGATCTGAAGTACAAAACGCGCGTCGCGCCGATCCTCCCGTACGCGATCTACACGATCCCCGAGCTGTCGACAGTCGGGATGACCGAGGAGCAGTGCCGGGCGAAAGGAATCACGCCGGAAGTGGGGCGCGCGTACTATCGCAACAACGCGCGGGGCAACATCATCGGCGACACGAAGGGCATTCTGAAGCTCGTGTTCGACGCCGAATCGCTCACGCTGCACGGCGTGCACATCATCGGCGAGGACGCGGCGGAGCTGCTGCACACCGGCATGATGGTCATGCAGTTCGGCGGTACGATCAATGCATTCATCGACAGCGTTTTCAACTTCCCGACGCTGAGCGAGGCTTATAAATACGCCGCGTACGACGGCCTCGGAAACGTGGCGCGAAAACGGACGCAGCAGGTCGCACAGGAGCTGATATGAAACAGATCTCCGAGCTGATCGAAGGTCATCCGCTGATCCTCGCCCAGTCGTCCGACAACGTGCGCGATGTCGCGCGGAAGATGAGCGAGCGGAACATCGGCGCCATCGCCGTGCTGGATGCCGGGAAGCTGGTTGGCATCTTCTCCGAGCGCGATCTCATGACGCGCGTCGTCGTCCCCGGACTCAATCCCGATTCGACGCCGGTGTCGAACGTGATGACCAAAGCGATCGTCGCCGCCGCGCCGGAAGAGGAGATCGACAGCGCGCTGCAGAAGATGCAGTCGCAGGGCTGCCGCCATCTGCCGGTCGTCGATGACGGGCGATTGATGGGAATGCTCTCGCTGCGCGATCTGCTGAAAGTCGATGACGACAACCACCGCGCACGCGCCAGCTTTCTGAACGAGCTCGTGACGTACAGTCCGGATTACGACAGTTGACGGAGCGCGGCCGTCCCGGCCGCAGTCGGCGGGCGTCTCGCCCGTCGACTAAAACCCGTGACGGGGCGGGACGCCCGCGCTCCGGCGGTAACCTTCATCGGCATCGACTCCTTGGTCGAGTGCACGCCGGGCTGAATCTCGATCGACTCGCCTTCGCCATCGCTCGAGATCCTTCAGTCAGAACCCGTGACCGGGCGGGACGCCCGATCACTGCGGGCGGGACGCCCGCGCTCCGGCGGTAACCGTCATCGGCATCGACTCCCGCGTCGAGTGCACGCCGGGCTGAATCTCGATCGACTCGCCATCGCCATCGCTGGCGATCAACAGGAGCAGGCGCGCGAGATCCTTCAGTCCCGCCGAAGGGCCGCTGATGGTGATGCCGCGCTCGTCGACGCGCACGTCGATCGGCGCGCGTGCGAGGCCGTCGAGCGCCATCACCGCAAGGTCGAAATTCATTCCTCGTCCTCTCCGCGGTAGACGACCGAATTCTTCTCCGTCTCCTGCAGCGCGACCTCGAACAACGAGCCTTCGTCCATCGCCGGCGCGAGCTGCTGCCAGAACGAGCGCGCGAGATTCTCGGCAGTCGGAATCACGCCGCGCAGAAAATCGACGTCCTCATTCAGGTTCGTGTGATCGACGCGATCGATCACCTGCTCGCGCACGATGTCCTTCAGCCGCTTGAGATCGATCACCATCCCGGTCTCCGGATCGATCTTCCCGCGCACGCTGACCGTGAGCACGTAATTGTGTCCATGCCCCGCGGGGTTGTCGCACTTGTCGTACGTGCGGCGATTCCATTCCGGGTCGCGGTTCGGATTGTTGAGTCGGTGAGCGGCGGAGAACGTGAGGCGTGCAGTGACGATCATCGTGCGATCACAATCCGGCGAGCGCGTTGCGCATTTCCGTCTGATCGGCCGCAAGTTTCGTGCGCACGGCCTGGAAACGCGCGTCGCTGTCGAGGTAGCGGAAGAGCGGATCGACGAGCACGTACGAGATCGTCGGCTCCTTGCGCTGCGACGCCTTGTCGAGCGCATCGATCACCGCCTTGTTGTCCGCGAACATCGCGTACACCTCGGCCGCACTCGTCCAGTAATCGTCACCCGGCCGCGACGCAGCGAGCGCAGCCTTGAGCTCGGCCTCCGCCGCCGCGCGCGCGTTCTGATGCGCCGCGACATACGCCTTCAGCAGATGCGCGCCGTAATTCGGATCCGATTGCTCGAGCTTCTTCAGCTCGATGTCGGCGATCGGAAGCGAATGACGCAGCACCGAAATGCGTCCGATCTTCAGCGACAGCGCCGGATTGTTCGGCACGTTGACCTCGACGTCGTAGTACTTCTCGATCGCCGCTTCGATCTTGCCGTCGGCGAGGAGCAGGTCGGGCTCGTGGAACGCCACCTGCGTCGGCGGCAGACTCTTCGCGCGCCCGAGGAAGACGTTGAAATGCTGCACGTCGCCGGCGGCGAATGCGTAGCGGCCGAGGACGTTGATCGCTTCCGCGTTCTGCGGCTCGCGCTTGAGGATGCTGTCGTACGCGACGAGCGCGTCGTGCAGGTTGCCCGCGGCGAGCGCCGCATGCGCAACCGTGCGCTGCGCATCGAGATTGTCCGGCGCGAGCGTCGCCACCTGCTTCGCGGCAGCGACTGCATCCGCTTCTTTGCCATGCTCCGCAAAGAACTTCATCGCGAAAAGTTGCGCGGGCAAAAAGTTCGGATCGGCCTTCAACGACTTGCGCAGCGCTGCGTCGACTTTCGCCGCATCGCTCGCCGACACTGCGTCCGCGAATGCATTCACCGCATCAGCCGATGCGATGCCCGGCGCAGTCGTGTGCACCTGCGACGCGACCCATTCGACGATCGCGCGCACGCCCGCCGCCGCGTCGAGCAACGCCGCCGGCTGTGCCTGCGACTTGCCGCCACTCGGCACGATCTCCGGACCGGCGGCGCCTGCGCGAACCGTCGCGCCGAACGCGCTCACGTCCTTGCCCGGCGCGTCCGCGATGCGGATCTGCGGCAGCGCGCGCAGGATCTCGATCGATGTCGTGCGAATCGCATTCGCGCGATCGGCCAACGTCGCGTCCGTGCCTTCGATCGTGAACGGCTGCAACAACACGGATGCGGGATGCGCGGCGCTCGGCGCTTGCGGCGCGGCCGGCTTGACCACCACAGGCGCAACCGGCTCGACACTGCGCTTGCGATTGCGAAAGACGGTGCCCGCACCGCCGAGGATCACGATCATCACGATCGCCACGACGGAGAGCTGCCGCCGTTTCTTCTTCTCCTCGGCCTCTTCCGCCGCGGCGAGCGCCGCTTCTTCCTCGGCGAGCTGTTTCTCGATCTCCTCCGTCGACGGCGTCGGCTCCGGCGCCGGCTCGGGCGGCATGATCGTGTAGAGCTTCACGCCGCCGCGCGCGCCCGCGTCGCGCAGCCGCACCGCGGTCTTCGCCTTGATCGCAAACGCCTCGGAGATGAACAGCATTTGCGGCGGCAGCTCGGCCAGCGCAGCGAATCCGTTCGTCACCGGATCGCCGACGACCGAGCCGTCCTTCGTCGTCACTTCGCCCGCGTGCAGCATCAACCGCACCGGCAGCGGTTCACTCCCCTGCTGCTTCGGATCGAGATCGAACTCGCTCTTGCGCGCCGCTTCCAGCGCGTTCTCGACCGACGGCATCTCTGCGATCACCCGCGGTCCGAACGGATCGACGATCTGGCCGTCAAACAGATACGCCGCTTCGCCGACGAGCTGCTGCATCCGCGCGACCGCTTTCGCAGCGGCGTCGGGATCGAGCTGATCGATGTTCGCGAGGTCGGCGAGCAGCAACAGCACCTTGCGCGATGCAGTGCCGCCGCTCGGCGTCGCGCTCGTCGCGGCAACGACGCGCGTCGCGAGCTCCATCGCAAACGCCATCGCCTGCGGATCCGCTTTCGCCATCTCGTCCGCGATCAGCTTCACCTCTTTGTGCCGCTTGAACGGATCCTTGAACAGGCAGCGGCCCATGATCGACAGCACGGCCGGATCGATGTCCGGATTCAGCGCTTTCGGTGACGCCGGCTGCCCTTCGACGATCGCGCGCGCGACATCGGCGGCAGTCGCGCCGCTGTACGGCACCTTGCCGGTCGACATCTCGTACATCACCACGCCGACGGAAAAGATGTCGGTCAGCGTGTCAGCCTTCTGACTGGCGATCTGCTCCGGTGCGAGGTACGCAACCGCGCGCGCATCGTTCCCCTTCTGCTGATACGCGGGCGATGAGCCGTCGCGGCGCGGCAGGAGGTTGTTGAGATTGAGTCCGGCGAGCTTGACCTGCTCGTTCGGCAGCACGAGCACCGAATCACCGGCGATGTTCTGATGCACGACGTTCTTCGCGTGCAGGAACTTCACGGCGTCGACGAGTTGGTACGCGATGCGGAAAAAGCGCGCGCGATCGAGCGGCTGTCCGTTGAGGTATCTCGTGATTGGAGCCGCGTCGACGAGCTCCATCACCATCAGCAGCATGTCGCCCGCGGGAACGATCTCGACGATCGGGACGAGGAACGCGTGGTAGAGCGCGGAGGCAACGCGCACATCGCGGATCAGCGACTCGCGCCGCGCCGGATCCTTCGGCAACTGCCGGCTCAGGATCTTGACCGCGACATTCTTTTCGCTGCGTGTGTCCTCGGCTTTCCAGACCGACGTGCCGAGGCGTTCGAGTAGCCGAAGGTGCAGCAGCGTGCCGCCAGGGACGACCGGATCGATCGTAGACATGATTTCCTGATTTTATCCTGCGCGAAGAGTAGACAGCGGACAGCGGACGGCGGACAGCGGGAGCGGACGGCGGGAGCGGCGGTTGGCCCGCTGTCCGCTGTCCGCTATCCGCTGTCTATTCTTCCCGCACGTGCAGCAACTGCCCACCCGCTTCGACCGTGTCGCCGCTGCTCACGAAGATCTCGTCGACCACTCCATCCACCGGCGACTGGATGTCGTTCTCCATCTTCATCGCCTCGAGGATCAGCAGGCTCTGTCCGCGCTGAACACTGTCGTTCTTGTTCACGAGCAGCCGCACGATGCGTCCCGGCATCGGCGCTTTCAGCACGCCGCCCGCACCGGACTGGTCGTCACCGCCTTTGCGGCGCAGCGCGAGCGGATCGACGATCTCCACCGCGACGTTCGCGCCGCCGAGGGAGACGTGATGCATCGTGCCCTCGCGGTGATGCGCGAACGCGAACTGCGTCCCGTCCTCCAGTCGCAGCGAGTGAATGAAGCGGCCGGTCTCGACGACATCGACGACGATCGTCTTTTCGCCGAGCTTCACGCGATAGCCGCTGCCGAGGCGCTCGACTTCGACCGGGATGTCCGCTCCGTCGCGGCGGGCGATGAATTTCATCGGCTTCGCCTCTCATCCGGCCCTTCGCTTCGCTCAGGGCCACCTTCTCCCCGCGATGCGGGGCGAAGGTCAATGGAGCTTGCGCTGCGCGAGACGCGAAGCGCGGATGAGGGGCGAAATTTC
>DATEZA010000285.1:0-26269 GCA_035255945.1 Thermoanaerobaculia bacterium | reverse complement strand
GCTTCTGGGTGTAGGGCAAGCTCTCCAGCTTGCCGGGGCGAGGAGGACAAGCTGAGAGCTTGTCCTACACCACTTTCGTCGACGACGTAGAAGTTTGTCAGGGGCTGGGGTTTGCCGTTTTCGTAGACCTCGAAATCGTCGCGCGTGAGGCCGGTGATCGGGTGACCCGCTTTGTCGGTCACCACGACATCGATGTTCGTGACGCGGACTTCGATCGTCTCCGAGATTTGTGCGATGAGAAGCGCGAGGAGCAGCGCTCGCATCACGGGAGCCGGGCCGCCACGCGGGTCCGCGCGTAGCCGGCGGAGCTGGCTACGTCATCGACGATGCCGACCGACAGGTAGTGCTCGCCCGCGGCCACCATGATCTCCGCCGTGAACGCGATCGGCTTGCTGCGCAGCGCCGGCTCCGCCGTTCTCGGCAGCTTCACCGGCTGCGATTTCTTCGTCACCGCCGACATCGATCCGTTCTCGTCGATGACCGCGAAGTAGACCGTGAAACCGCCGACGAGATTGTCGCCGTCCGGCAGCAGCGTGATGTTCGACGGGAACGAGATGCGGACCGGCACCTTCCAGCGTTTCTTGTCGAACGCGACGGCCTGTCCGGTGGTCAAGGTGATCGGGATTTCGCCCTTCACCTGCGAGTGGAACGCATTGGAGACCACGCGATCCGCCGTCGTTTCCTCGGCGCTCTTCGCGACGTAGGTCGTCCGGGAGCGGACGCGGAACTCCGGATTTTTCGTCTTCACCACGATCTTGCGGTCGCCCGGCTTGTCGTCGGCCGGCCTGTAGCCGAGCGAGTAGTACGCGCCGAGGTCGCGGGCGACGGTGTTGAGCGCGAGGTCGAAGTTGTTCGTGCGCATCAGGGCGATGCCGCCGGTCATCTTCGCCATCGAGTTGAACATGTTCGCGGTGTTGGTGAAGTCCATGAAGTCGACGGTCGGATCGAGCACATCCTGCGATCCTGCTTCCGCTGCCGAGCCTTTCGTCGGATCGGCGCCGTCGATCATGTACATCGTCACGTTGTTCGCGTTCGCCTGCCGCGCGACTTTCTCCAGCTCGGTCGCCAGACTGAAGCGGCCGGCCTCGCGGAATGCGACCGGCGTCGCCTGCACCTTGCCGACGAACGTCTGATCGACCCACTGGAACATGTCCATTCCCGGCTTGTCGGGAAGCTGCGAGCCGACGAAGACCATGACCTTCTTACCTTCCAGTCCGGCCAGCGTCGTGATCATCGTCGACATCGCTTCGGAGAGCTTCTTCTCGTTGAAGAAGAGATCGTCGGCATACGCGCGGGTCATGCTGAGCGATTGCTGGTATGCGTCGTCCATCGCGCCGACGGCGGAGCGCCTGCCCATCGACTGGACCTGAGCGATCATCGCCTCGACCTCTCGCTTGAGGCGCTCCTTGTCGACATTCATCTGCACGCCGCCGCCCGACATGCGCGCCACTTTGCCCAGCGCGGTGCGGAGGCGCGCCGGATCGTCGGTGAAGCCGCAGACCATGCGCAGTCCCCTGTTCCACGTGACGACCATCGCCTGATCGCCCGGCTGGAACAGCTTGTCGAAGAATTTGTCGATCGACCCGAAGACTTCGTTGCGCTTGAGCGGATGGAGCGACGCGTTGTCGATGAAGAAGATGATGCGCCGCTGCCGCATCTCGGCCGGTGCAAGCGTGCTGTCATCGGTCGGGACGTTCGAGGTGTTGACCGACTCCGGCCGCACTTCGTAGAAGTTCGTGACCGGCTGCGGCTTCCCGTTCTCGAAGATCTCGAAGTCGTCCTTGTTCAGGCCGACGATCGGATTGCCCTTCTTGTCGGTGACGACGACATCGACGTTCGTCACGCGCACTTCGATCGTCTCGACGAGCTTCTGCTGCGCGCTCGCGATCGATGGGAGGAGAGACAGGGTGAACAGCACAGCCGCGGCCGCTCGGCGCATGAAGAGGGTTTCCTTTGAGCAGGAGAGTAGCAGTTCAGAGAAGGGCGGGAGTAACAGAACAGTGGAAGTTGGTAGGATGTGGAGCGCGGGCGTCCCGCCCGCAGTCACTGGCCGTCTCGGCCGGTGACTGAGTCGTCGAGCGAGACGCTCAACGACTGCGGGCGAGACGCCCGCGCTCCATCATCATGAAAAAAGCGCTCATCCTCCTCACAATCGCCCTCACCCTCCCCGCCACCGCCCAGCGCCGCCGCACCACCGCCCCGGCCACGTTCCCGCCGTGCGCGGCGGTGAACGGCACGCCGGCCGTCACGTTTACGCGCGACGACGGGCGCACGCTCGCACCGGTCGCGCAGACGCTGACCGGCATCGGCTACACGTATGGACTCGCGGCGCTCGACACGCCGGCCGGCACGATGCTGTCGTGGCACAAGGACACCTTGTCGATCTCGCGCGACTACGGCTGCTCGTGGCAGCCGCTCGGTGATTTCGCGACCGATTTCCCACCGACGATCACCCCTGCGCGCGGCGGCCGCGCGTTCGCGTGGTCGGACAATCGCCAGTTCCTCCTGCGCTACGACTCGCGCGGCGCGCAGGTGTTGAAACCGCCTGCAGCGATCGTCGGACTCGGCACCGACGGCGATCGCGTGCGCATCGGCGACGATCAGGGCGGCTTGTGGGAAAGCAGCGACGCCGGCGATTCATGGACGCAGATTTCGCATCTGCCGGCCGAAGCGCGCTCGCTCGTCTATCGATTCTCGTTCGATCCGTCGAATCTCGATCACATCGTCGCCGGCACTGCAGTGAGCGGCGCATTCGTGACGTTCGACGCAGGCCGCAATTGGGCGCGCGCATCGCTCGCCGACAATTTCAATGTCATGAATTTCGCCATGTCGCCGGTCGATCCGAATGTCGTATGGGCGATGGCCGTCGATCTGCAATCGGGTCTGCACGCCATCCATCACTCGTCCGACGGCGGCCGCACGTTCACGGAAGTCGTGCGCGCGAGTGCGGACGTCACGATCATCAATCAGCCGATAATGGCCGCACATCCGGCCAACCCCGATGTTCTGTATTTCGTGTTCGGCACGCATTTTCAGAACTATGGGACCGACCTCTTCCGTGTGACATCACAAGGCAATGTGACGGTCGCGCACAATGCGAGCGACGACATCAATTCCATTGCCTTTTCGCCTTATGACCCGTCGCTCATGTACCTCGGTTTAGAGACGGAAAAGGGCGTGTTCTGATATTCTTTTCCCCACAGGTCCTCTGAACCTCCATTTGAAAGGAAATCCCCCCATGCGCCTCGCGCGAATCCTCGCCGTGGCTGCCGCTTTTTTTGCGACCAGCCTCTTTGCCGATACCGACCCGGCCTACACCGCCCTCCGCGCCTCCAAGCCGGACGGCCGCACGATCGCGGTCAATAACCTCACGTTCGATCGCGACGTCATTCACATGACGTTCAACGGCACGTTGCATCTGCTCGCGCCTGTCGACGGAAAAACGCCGGGCGCGGTCTTCGTCGGAACGGGCACATACGAGCTCACGCCGGCGACGAAGCTCGATCTGCGCTCGGTGCAGCTCAATGCCGGCGACGACAAGCTCGCGTCCGTCGCCGACACGTTCGAGACTGCCGTCATTTTCGGGCCCGAAGTGATCGCCGCCGCGCAATCGCTCAGTGGCGAGCCGAAAACCGGCACGCCTGACGGCAGGGCCGCCGGTGTGTTCGACGAGTACATGAAAAAGCAGCGGCGGGACTGGCAGTACAACCGCGACATCCGCCTGCTGCAGACGATGCTCAACGGCGAAAAGGATCCGTATTTCTACGCCTGGCTGAAAAGCAGCAACAACAAATACGGACAGGCCATCCTCAACATCGATCCGCGCGGCCTCGGCCAGAGCGGCGAACAGACCGAGCTCGATATTCTCGATCAGAAAAAAGGCGGCACCTGGTACGAGAGCTATTACAAATCCGATGTCGATAAGGGCATGGCGTTCTATGCGAAGCCGCTCGTCGACGCCGACAACTATGCGATCGATACGAAGATCATCGGCAATCGCGGCGAGATTTCGGGCACCAGCACCGCGACCTTCACCGTCGTCACCGACGGCATCCGCGTAATCCCGGTCTACCTCGGCGGCAAGCTGCGCGTCACCGAAGTGGCGGTCTCGCCTGCAGGCGGCACGCCGAACTGGACTCCAGTCCCCTGGATTCAGGAAAAAGAAAAAGAGGACGACGACACGGCGATCGTCTTTCCGCAGCCGCTCAAGGCGGGCGATAAGTACACGGTGAAGTTCGTCTACGGCGGCAAGGAAGTGCTCGACGACGCAGGCGACGGCAATTACACCGTCAATGCGCGCATGAGCTGGTATCCGAACTTCGGCACGTTCGACGACACCGCGATGTACGACCTCACGTTCCGCACGCCGCAGAAGTTCCAGGTGGTCGGAGTCGGTGAAGAGATCTCGAACAAGGTCGAGGGCGACACGCGCATCGCCGAGTGGAAGTCGACGACGCCGCTCCGCGTGGCCGGCTTCAATTACGGCAGGTTCAAGAAGCTGTCGACGACCGACAAAGACAGCGGCATGACCATCGACGTGTACACGAATCCGGGTACGCCGGACATCGTGCACCAGATCAACCAGGCGCTCGCGGCCGGTGAGCACGCCGGAGAGTTCGGCATGCCGACCGGTCCGACCAGCGTGAACATCAGCACGGAGCGGCTCGCGCAATCGGCGCAGGCCGACGGCATCAACACCGCGCGCACCGGCAACGCGTACTTCGGCTCGCTTACGGCGTCGAAGCACGTCGCGATCACGCAGCAGTCGCAGTGGAATTTCGGCCAGTCGTGGCCGTCGCTGATTTACCTGCCATACATCGCGTTCCTCGACAGCACGACGCGCAATACGCTCGGCCTCAATGGCGCGAAGGATTTCGTCGACCTCGTCGGTCCGCACGAGTTCGGACATCAGTGGTGGGGACATCAGGTCGGCTGGCGCTCGTATCACGACGTGTGGCTGTCCGAAGGCTTCGCGGAGTTCACCGCGGCACTGGTGTGGCAGCAGACGGCGGGCTGGAACGGCTACAACCAGCTGTTCGAGAAGAAGCGCAAGAGGATTCTCGAGCGTCCGACCGGCGCGACGATCACCAACGATCAGGCCGGTCCGATCTACCTCGGCTACCGCCTCAGCACGTGGCAGGATCCGGAGGCGTACGCCATCATCGTTTACGAGAAGGGCGCGTACGTCCTGCACATGCTGCGCATGGCGATGCAGGACCGCTCGCGCAAGAATCCGGACGAGCCGTTCATCGCCGCGATGACCGATTTCGCGCAGACGTACACGGGCAAGAATCCGTCGACGCGCGATTTCCAGAAGGTCGTCGAGAAGCACATGCCGAAGAACATGGACCTGCAGGGCAACGGCAGCCTCGACTGGTTCTTCAAGCAATGGGTTTACGGCACGGCGATTCCGAAGCTCGAAGGAACCGGCGACGCGACCGACATCGGCGGCGGCAAGTACCACATCAAGGTCATGCTGACGCAGTCGCAGGTGCCGGATGACTTCGCATCGATCGTCCCCATCTACGTAACGTTCGATAAGGGACAGATCGTCCGCCTGGCGACCGTGCCCATCCTCGGCAACAGCAGCAAGCCGGTCGAGTTCGACGTGCCGCTGCCGATGAAGCCGAAGACGGTTTCGATCAACGTCATGCACGACGTGCTGGCGCGATAACGCACTACTCTCTGGCCTCGGGCGGCTCCAGCCGCTCGAGGCTTTCCGCGGCTGCCAGTCCCGCCACCTTCCGCCCTTCGCGCGTCAGCTCCAGCCATTCGCGACGCAGCCTCTTCCGCCGCACCATGTGCGCCTCGCGCTCGAGCCGCAGCAGCGCCGCTTCGACATCGTCGTTGCCGTACGTGCGGCACTGTGCCGCGAGCTCGGCCGGATCGATGCGCGCCCGTGCGTTGCGCCTGAAGTAGTCGAGGATGTACACGTCGATCGGTTGTAGGCGCATGCGAGAATCAAGAGCAAGCGAGGTGCCGCGGACATGCCAGAAGTCGTCATCATCGGCGCGGGAGTGATCGGTGCGAGCATCGCCGCGCATCTTGCTGAGCACGGCGTTCGCGACGTGCTTTTAGTCGAGCGCGCCTCGCAGCTCGGCGCCGGCAGCACGGCGCGCGCGACCGGCGGATTTCGCGCGCAATTCGCAACCGAGGTCAACGTGCGGATGTCGCTGCTGTCGCGCGAGGAATTGCGCGCGCATCCCGAGCTCGGCTATCGCCCGTGCGGCTATCTGTTTCTCGCGCGCGCCGAGGAGACGTTGCGCGTGTTGCGGGAAGCGCAGCGGGTGCAGCATGCGTGCGGGCTGCACGAAGCGCGGATGATCGACGCGCGCGAAGCGAAGGAGCTGAATCCGGCGATCGACGATCCGCTGATCATCGGCGGCGCGTTCTGTCCGACCGACGGCTTCCTCGCGCCGATGTCGATCCTGCGCGAGTACTCGCGCGAGCTGCGCATTCAGTTCGACACCGCGGTGCTCGGATTGCGCACGAACGGCGATCGCGTGCTCGCGTTGCAGACCTCGCGCGGCGAGATCGAAGGCGATGTGTTCGTGAATGCAGCGGGTGCCTGGGCGCGCGCGTTCGGCGACGTGCCGGTCGAGCCGCTGGAGCGGCACGTGATGCCGACCATTCCGACGAGCGTGTTGCCGGATGACATGCCGATGACGATCTGGGCCGAGGATGGCTTTCATCTGCGCGTGCGCGACGGGCGCGTTTTGTTGCTGTCGCCGGAGCGCGATGTCATCACGCCTGCGCACGAGCGCGTGCCGGTGCTGCGCGATGTGGCGGTCGATCGCGATGCGGCGTGGTCGGGCTTTTACGAGATGTCGCCCGACCATCACGCGATCGTCGGACGCTCGATGCCGTACACGAACCTCTTTCTCGCGAACGGATCATCCGGACACGGCGTGATGCACTCGCCGGCCATCGGCCGGGTGGTGGCGGAGCTGATCGCGGGGGCGGAGACGTCGATCGACGTGACCGCCCTGCGCGCGTCGCGATTCGCCGAGGGAAAGCCGATCGAAGCCCCGTCGCTGTTGTGACGGCCTTCACCTGGGGGCATCGCTCTGACTCCGCTGCTGCGCGGAGTGGGACGGAGGTTCGCGATGCGATATGCCTAGGCCGACGTTGGCTTCACCGCAGTTTTCGGATCCATGAACATCCCCACGATGCGCAGGAACGCCGGGATTCCGCCGGCGAGGCCGGTGACGACGCCCATCGTCACGTCGAACATCTCCCGTTGCGTCGAGAAGAAGAAGATCGCGAAGCACGCCACCGCGATTGCCAGCGGCTTCTGGAGTTTGTTCCATGCGCTCGCGGCGCTGTCTTCCATCAGTGCCGCGCATTCGGGGCGGCGGGTGATGACGAAACGGCGGAACGTCTCGTTCATCACGCAGAGGCTCGGGTCGCGATAGACGAGGCAGCGCGCCATGAGCCGGCGGATCACGCGGCGGTCCTTCACGTTCGCGAAGCCGTCCGTGGCGATGTTCAGCAGGACGACCTTCTCGGACTTCGAGCACGATGCCCACAAGCCTGCGTAATGCTCCGCCGCGCGTTCCGAGAGCTCGTCGTACAACTCTTCTTCGCCGCGGACGCCGCGCGCGAGCAACTCGTCGCCGATCAGTTTGAGGAATGGCACGCCGCTCGACTCACGCGCGATTAGCGCGGAGGCGTGCGCAGCGGAGCCGTTGATCGTATCGGCGCTCACGATGATGGCCGCGCGCTCCTTCACCGACTTCTTGCACATCGCCATTGCCGTGCGCGTACGCACGCCGCCGGCAAGGCGCCGCAGCAGCGGAAGCAGCGCTTCGCGCGGCTCGACCGCTTCTTCGCGCGGCGTGAGGCGGCGCTCTTCGATCTCGTAGTCGAACTGCTCGAACAGCGCGAGCCAGCGCTCCTGCAGCGCCGGATCGCCGGCCGCCTGGTCGAGCAGCGTCATGGGCGACGTCGTGGTGATCGCCACGACTGTACGTCCGTGATTCGCCAGCAGCCGCTCGACGAACGGGAGCTTGTCGGCGCTCCGCGTCTCGAAGTCGGGGATCAGCACGGCCTTGCCGGCATCCGCGAGATCGATGGCCGTCATGTCGCGCGGCCAGTCCAGGCCGGCGATGCCCACCTCGATGAAGTTCTCGGGCTTCAACTTCTCTCGCGCCGATGCGCGCGAGCGCGCGAGCAGCAGCAGGTTGCGCCCCTGCGGCAGCGGCTGCGGCGCGCTCACGTCGACGAGGAACACGTGATGCAGCAGGAAGCGGATCATCGTGTAGATCAGCGCGGCGTAGGCGAGGAGCAGGAAGAGCAGCACCGTGCCGCCCGCGGCGATCGTCAGCGCGTCGTCTTCGATGCCGGGCGCATCGCGATGCGGTTCCGGCTTGAAGGTCTTCGCGTACGGAAGCTGGTCGAGCGCCGGCTGGAAGAAGTTGAAGCGCAGTCCGAGGTATGGCAGCCGCGACACGATGAACGTGCGGGCGCCGTGAACGCCGTTCACCTCGAGGTCGAGATCGGGACCGCAGCGCTCCCATTTCCATTGATCGTCGCGCGACGTGTCGTGATGCAGCTCGCGCATGGAGACCGACTGATCGGAGTACTGCGGCAGCACCGGCTCCATGAACTGCGGCAGGATGCTCGCCTCGCTGAGGTGCAATGGCGGCGAGCCCCGCGAGGTGAATCGCCGGCCGCAGTTCGATGACGTCACGACCGTGGGCGGGATGCTGCGGATGTCGGTATCGAAGAAGAAGTCGTAATAAACGCCGAGATTTTCAGCCGGACCGCTGGTGCCGATGCTGCGCTTTGCGGCCGGTTCGTCGAGCTCCTTCGCGATCCGCAGCTGTCCGTATTTGACGAAGCTCTCGATCTCGATCTTGTATGCCGCTTTGAAGAACGCGGCGGTCGGCAGGATCGCGAGCAGGATGGTCAGCATCGCGCCGAGGCCGATGTAGCGCGGCGTGCTGAGCGTCTTCTTCATCTCGTGCTCGGTGAACGGCGGAAGAACCGCAGCGAGGATTCCGGCCGTGCCGGCGAAGAGACTGATCAGCAGCATCAGGCGCGGATGCCAGAACAGATCGGGCTCCATCGAGCCGTCGGACGAAACGGTCGCGATCAACCACGCCCCGCCCACGATCAGCAGCACGAATCCGCCGCCGAGCGCGAACCAGGTCTGCACGCGGCGGAGACGGAGGAACATCGCCAGCAACGCGATCAGCGGCAGCAGCAGCGCGATCGTCAGCAATTGTTTCGGCCGCATGCAGTAGATGCTCACGCCGAAGGCGAGGGCGAGCAGCGCGTAGGAGTAGATCAGCCGCTGGTAGTCGTGCGCGCGCTTGAGCGTCGGCCAGAGCCACGGCGCGCGATACGACGGACGCACCAGCGCGGCGCTCGCCAGCAGCAGCACGAAGACCGCGCCGTAGAGGGCCATGAAAACGACGGTGATCACGATCATCTCGACGTTGATCGTGCGCAGCAGGACTTTGTCGCGGAAGGTGATCAGCGTCCACGGTGTGCCGGGAATCGGGGCGACGAATGCGCGCTGATCGCTGCCCCAGTAGCGGATGTCGATCAGCTCGTTCTGCCGTCCGACCACCGCGGCGCGCAACGCGCGGTCGTGATCGGTCTCGTCGAAAAAGTTTTCCGCGAGGTTGCGCTGCCACTCGCTGTGGAACTGCACCTGGCCGTCGTTGTCGATGACGACGTATTTGCAATCGCCGGCGACGACGGTGTTGATGAGCGACAGCATCGGGATGCCGAGGCCGGCCGCTTTGTTGGTCGCCGAAGGCCTCACCGGATGGCGTGCCACGACCGCCTGCGCTTCTCCGGTCGAGTACGAATGGACGGAGCTCAGCGCGTATTGGCCGTGCGTCGCATCGACCCATTCGCGATGGAGCTTCAGGTCGTTGAAGTAATCGCGGGTGGAGACGTCGATGCCGATGGCGCGCGCCGGCTCGTTCGGCGCGGACCATCGCTCGGCGAGCACTCCCTTTTCGTCGATGCGGAAGAAGGACTGCAGGTACGGATAGTTGCGAAGCTGTTCGCTCGCGAGATATGCGGCGGGGATGGGCTGGTTCGCGCGCGGCGTGACCGGGAGCTGTGCATCGAGGTAGACCAGTGCGTCGAGTGCGCCGTTCACCTCGCGCGCGATGTGCGCGTTGATGTCGGAGGCGAGATGGCGCAGCTGTTCGTCGCAATGCGCGCGCATGCGGCGATAGGTCACCAGATCGAGCAGGGCGATCGTCACGACGGAGACGATGCACATCGTGCAGACACCGAGGACCAGGACGTCGGAGAGGCGCACGCGCTCGAGGCGGTCGATCAGCTTCAGCTTCAGGTACGGCATGGAGAAGACGGTCAGCAGCAGCGCCGCGAGCACCGCGAGGATCAGCGTGTAGGAGATGCCGAGACTCTCGCGATTGAATTTTGTCGCGGAGACGAAGCCGGCGAGGACGTACGTGCGCGGATCGCCCGACAACTTCAGCGGCTGCGTGAAGAGGTGATAGCGGTCGCCGTGCAGGAGAATCTCGCTGTGATTTCCGCGTGGCAGCAGCGCCTTGATCGGGAGCGCTTCCGCTTTCTGCCAGGTGCCCGCAGTGACGAAGTTGTCGATGCTCGAGATCCGCTCGGTTCCCGCCGCCGACCAGATCACGGCGCCGTTTTGATCGGCGAGCAGGATCTGATCGAAGGAGGCGAGGACGGTCTGCCCGAACGTCTGGCCGGTGACTTCCTGCAGCGCCTGCGTGGGCTCCTGATGCAGGAAAACGATGCGCAGATCGAACGCCGCTTTGATCTGATCGGCCACCGTCCCCAGAATCCGCAGGTCGCGATGGGCGAAGTACGCCGTCTGCTTCTCGGCATAGACGAAGTAGTAGATGCCGAAAGCGGCGAGGAGGATGATGATCGAGATTCCGGCGGCGCCGAGCGCCGGACGGTTTCGGGCCGTGGTGGCGGACATGATCGTTTATGGATGTGCGGAAAATGATACCCGAATACCGCGAATACCCAGCGAGCGCGGCCTTGGCGCCGTGGGTGGCCTGCTACTGGACGCGTGCGGCATTCGCCTTCAACGAGCCGTACGTCCAGCGCGTCCTTCCTGACGGTTGTGCCGACGTAATCTTCGATCTGCAGGCCGCGGCATTCGCCGTCGGCACGATGACCACCACCCTCCTCCTTCGCGAGCACACCGCCCCCGAGCTCCTCGGCGTCCGCTTCCGTCCCGGCCGGGCGTATCCGTTCTTCCGCATGCCGCTGTCCGAGGTAACTGATCAACGTGTTGACCTTCTCGAGATGTGGGGCCGTGATGCACGCGCGATCGCTGAACGGATCGCAATCGAGTCGACGACGGAGCGCCGCATCGCGGTGATCGAAGCAGCGCTGCTGCACCAGTCCGCAGAGGTGAGGGGCGACGATCCCCGCGTCGACGCCGCCGTCGCATGGATCGTGCGCTCCGCCGGACGCGTATCGATCGAGCGCGTCGCGAACGAGATCGGCATCTCGCGCCAGCATCTCTCGCGGCGTTTTCTCCAGCATGTCGGCGTGACGCCGAAGACGTTCGCGCGTGTGATGCGATTCGAGAGCCTGGTGCGCGAAGCGCGCGCCCGCGGCACGCACGACTGGTCCGCGCTCGCCCTCGATTTCGGCTACTTCGACCAGGCGCATCTCATCGCCGAGTTCCGCGAGCTCGCCGGAATCACACCCGTTCCATTTTTCCAATCTTCGGAAATCGTGTCGCCCTAAATTGGCGGCATGCTGAAGAAAATCACACCCATTCTCATCGTCGCCGCGATCGAGCCCGTGCTTCCGTTCTGGAGCGCCCTCGGGTTCAAGGAAGTCGTTGCCGTGCCGCACGGAGACAAGATCGGATTCGTGATCCTGGTGTGCGACAACGTCGAAGTGATGTACCAGACCGAGGCGAGCGCCGAGGCGGACACGCCGAATTCGCTGAAAGGGCCGCGCCCCATCGGCGCCGCCGCGGTCTACATCGAAGTCGACGACTTCGATGCAATCGAGAAGCTGATCCCGAACGATGCGCCGGTCGTGACGCCGCGCCGCGTCGCGCCGTACGGATCGACGGAGATCTTCGTGCGCGACCCCGCCGGCAACATCATCGGCTTCGCGCAGCCCGGGTAGGGAGCGCGGACGTCTCGTCCGCAGTCGCTGGCCGTCCCGGCCGGCGACCGAGAAAGTGGCCGGGCGCGGGACGCCCGACCACTGCGGTCGGGACGACCGCGCTCCGGATCAACTCGCGCAGCCAGCGATGTCCGGGATCGTATTGCCGCCGCTCGTGCCAGAGGAGGTGATCGCGAGCGGCGGCAGGGCGATGGGCGGGGTGAAAATGCGGATGGGGAGCGAGCGGGCGGCGATGCGTGCGAGGCGCTCGGGGACGAAGCCGATGAGCTCCGATTCGGCCACGATGTGCGGGACGGTGCTGAGATGCGACACGGTCAGCGCCACGGTTCGCTTGAGGCCGCGGCTCTGCAGCATCACGTCGACGGTGCCGAGGGTCTGGTCGCCGGGGTAGATGATGCGGATCTGCGGGATGTCGAGGAATGCCTTGAACGAGAGGCGTTGGCGGATGCGCGGATGGCGTTTCGAGGCGACGCAGACGAAGCGGTCTTCGAAGAGCGATTGCGCGCGGAGTGAAGCGTCGGTGGTTGGCTGGCCGAAGAATCCGATGGCGAAATCGAGCTCGCCGGAGTCGAGCGCTTCGCGCGGCGGAACGTAGAGAAAGCCGGTGCGCGTGAGCCGGAGCGAGATCGCGGGCGCCTGCTTCTGCAGCGCAGCGGCGACGGGCGGGATGACGAGCGCTTCGCCGTAGTCGGTGGTGGCGATGTGGAACGAGCGGGTCGTTGCGCGCGGATCGAATGCGGGACCGTCTTCGATGGCGGCGCGGAGCCGCGCCATCGCGTCGGTGAGCGGACCGGCGAGCTGCAGCGCGCGATGGGTCGGAATCATCTTGCGGTGATCGCGCACGAGCAGCGGATCGTTGAAGATCGCGCGGAGCCGCGAGAGCGCGGCGCTCATCGTGGGCTGCGAGAGTCCGAGCCGTTCGGCGGCGCGTGTGACGCTGCGCTCGTCGAGCAAAGCCTCGAGCGCACGCAACAGGTTCATATCGATGGCGTCGATGGATGTCATATGAAGAATCAATTGTACAAATGACGGAGCGCGGCGTAGGTTGCGGCCATGATCGCTGCCCTGCTGCTGTCCGCCCTGCTCATTCCGCGCGACGTGCTGACCGCTGCGCCGGAGCGTTTCCGGCCGCAGCTCTCGCCCGACGGTACGCAGCTGGCGTGGCTCGCGCCGGACGAGAAGAAGGTGGTCAATGTCTGGATCCGGAACATCGCCGGCGGCGAGGCGAAACCGATCACATTCGAGAAGAAGAGCCTGTTCTATTTCCTCTTCGCAGCGGACGGCCACCACGTTCTTTTCTTCGAGGACGGGGACGGCGATGAGAACGATCACCTCTTCTCCGCTGCGATCGACGGCTCGGAGGTGCGCGATCTGACGCCGTTCCGCGGCGTGCGGGTGCAGAACGTGATCGCCAGCGCGGCGCGTCCGGACGACGTGCTGGTCGCGCTGAATCTGCGCGATCGCAAGCTGTTCGATCTGTATCGCGTGAATCTGCGCAGCGGCGCGGTCACACTCGCCGCGAAGAATCCGGGCGATGTGCTGAGCTGGACCGCGGATGCATCGCTCGCGGTGCGCGCGGCGACGGTGTTCGATCAGACGACCGGCCGCACGATCATCCGCACCGGCGCTCGTGAGCTGATCTCGTGGCCGTTCGAGCAGTCGCCGTTCTTCGGTCAGGTGACCGAGGGGACGATGGTGCTGGCGGTCGGGGAGAAGACGATCGATGTGGTGTCGGCGGGGGATCGCGACACCGCCGCTGCGGTGCGGCTCGATCTGAAAACCGGCAAGCAGGTCGCGGTGCTCGCATCGGATCCGAAAGCCGATGTCACCGACGACGGCTCGCTCGTCAAACCGCTCTATCTCGCGCATCCGAAAACCGGAAAGCTGCAGGCGGTCGCGTTCGAGTACTTCACGCCGGAGTGGCATTTCATCGACAAAGCGATGGAGAAGGATTTCGCGATCATCGCGCGCGAGCTGCCGGGATTCAACGAGCTCTTCAGCCGCGATGCGAACGACACGAAATGGATCGTGGTTCCGTATCGCAGCGATGCGCCGCGCACGTGGTACCTCTTCGATCGCGCGACGAAGAAGCTGACGAAGCTCTTCACCAACCGGCCCGCGCTCGAGCAATACACGCTTGCGGCGAAGAAGCCGGTGGTGATCCGTTCGCGCGACGGACTGGAGCTCGTCTCATACCTGACGCTGCCCGTCGGCGCCGAGCCGCACAATCTGCCGCTGATCCTCTTTCCGCACGGCGGGCCGTGGTCTCGCGATCACAACGACGCGGATCCGTGGGTGCATCTGATGGCCGATCGCGGCTACGCGGTGCTGCAGGTCCAGTACCGCGGCTCGACCGGATTCGGCATGAAGTTCCTCAATGCGTCGACGCACG
Source organism: Thermoanaerobaculia bacterium (assembly GCA_035255945.1). Lineage (GTDB taxonomy): Bacteria > Acidobacteriota > Thermoanaerobaculia > Gp7-AA8 > Gp7-AA8 > JAJPHC01. The sequence goes on along the minus strand of DATEZA010000285.1, from coordinate 11,763 downwards.
AGCTCGGGCTGAAGATGCAGAACGATCTGATCGACGCGGTGAAGTGGGCGGTGGATCAGGGCATCGCCGATCCGAAGCGGCTCGCGGTGGCGGGCGCGTCGGGCGGCGGTTACGCGACGCTGCGCGCACTGACCGAGACGCCCGACATCTTCCGTTGCGGCGTCGACATCTTCGGTCCCGCCGACATCAAGCGGATGATCGAGAGCTTCCCGCCGTACTGGAGCGCGGTGCGCATGCGGTGGGTGCGGCGCATTGGCGATGTCATTCACGACGACGCATTCAATCGCCGCATCTCGCCGATTTTTCACATGGACCAGATCAAGGTGCCGGTGCTCGTCGAGGCGGGCGTGAACGATCCGCGCGTGCCGATCGACGAGATGGAAGCGAGCGTGAAGGCGATGCGCGCGGCGGGCCGCGATGTCACGTTCGTCGTCTATCCCGACGAAGGACACGGCATCGACCGGCCGGAGAACGCGCTCGATTTCTTCGGGCGCATGGAAGAGTTTCTGGCGAAATGCCTCGGCGGCCGCGCCGAGCCCTGGAGGAAAATCGAAGGGTCGAGCGTGGAGGTTCGATGAGACGAATCGGTCTGTTGTTGGCAGTGACTCTGGCGATGCAGGCGCAGCCGGCGAGCGGCCCTCCTGCTGTCTGCTGTCCGCTGTCTGCTATCCAGCAGAAGACTCTCGACGAGCTCCAGTCGTTTCTGGCCATCCCGAATCTCGCGTCGGACACGGTGAACATCAATCGCAACGCCGACGCAATCGTGGCGATGTTCGCGAAGCGGCACATCGACGCGAAGCTGTTGCGCATCGACGGCGCGCCGCCGCTGGTGGTCGCCGAACTGCCCGCACCCGGCGCGAAGCGCACCATCAACTTCTACGCGCACTACGATGGTCAACCTGTTGACGAGAAGCAGTGGCACAGCCCGCCGTGGTCGCCGGTGATCCACGACGATCGGATCTGGGCGCGCAGCGCGGGCGACGACAAGGCGGCGATCGTCGCCATGCTCGCGGCGATCGATGCACTGAAGACGAAGCCGGCGGTCAATCTGAAATTCGTGTTCGAAGGCGAGGAAGAAGCGGGCTCGCCGCATCTCGCGGCATATCTCGGAAAGTACGCCGATCCGCTGCGCGGCGATGTCTGGATGCTGTGCGACGGCCCGGTGCATCAGAGCCGGCGCATGCAGCTGTTCTTCGGCGCGCGCGGGATCACCGAGGTCGAGCTGACGGTGTATGGGCCGATCAAGGGATTGCACGACGGGCATTACGGCAACTGGGTGCCGAATCCGGCGGTGATGCTCACGCACCTCATCGACAGCATGCGCGACGAGAACGCGCGGATCCTGATCGACGGCTTCTACGACGATGTCGCGCGGAGCGCAGCGCCCGAAGCGCCGCCGGTCGAAGAGGAGCTGAAGAAAGAATTCGCCATCGGGCGGACGGAGAACGCGTCGCTGTACGAAGCGATCCAGATGCCGGCGTTGAACGTGCGCGGGATTTTGTCGGGACGCGTCGGTGCATCGGCATCGAACACGATCAACACCGAGGCGACGGCCTCGATCGATTTCCGGCTGGTGCCGGACCAGACGCCGGAGAGCGTGCGCGCGAAGGTGGAGACGCACGTCGAGAAGCAGGGCTACTTCATCGTGCACGACACGCCCGACGCCGCCACGCGCACCTCGCACGCGCGCGTCGCGAAGCTGGTGTGGAACATGGCGGGGAGTTATCCGCCGGCGCGCACGTCACCCGATTTGCCGGTGTCGCGCGAAGTGATCTCGATCGTGCGCAAGGTGTCGGGTGAGGTCGTGGTGCTGCCGACGCTCGGCGGCTCGATTCCGATGTATCTCTTCAAACCGGCGGTCATCGGATTGCCGATCGCGAACCACGACGACAACCAGCACGCCGCCGACGAGAACCTGCGCCTGCAGAATCTCTGGGACGGGATCGAGGTGTTTCGCGCGCTGTTCGAGGGGATGCGTTAGCGTCGATCGGTCGTACACTCGTCCGATACCGTGTTATTTCTCGTCAGCGATCTCCATCTCACCGATTGCAGCCGCCGCAGTACGTTCGATTTTCGCGCATTCGAACAAACGCTGCGGCAGGTGGTTGCACAGGCCGCGGCTGAAAGGGCCGGCTCGTTGAAGATCGTTCTGAACGGCGACATTTTCGAGATGCTCAAGACCTCTGTGTGGCTAGACGAACGCGTGCGGCCATGGCACGCCGCGTCGCCGAAACGCGCTGCGGCCGTGACGAAAATCATGAGCAACATCATCGGCGCAAATCCCGATTTTTTTGCGTTGCTCAATGACGTATGCCTCGAAAATCGATTCGTTTCTCTCGTTTATGTCCCGGGCAACCACGACTACATGCTCAATGCGGATGACGGGAACGAAGCGCGCGAGTTGCTGCGGAAAACAATCCTTCTCGGCGATACGGATGACCGGTATTTCAAAGAGGACTATCAGGATCCGGACCATCAGCTGGTCGCATTGCACGGCCATCAGTGGGACGACCACAATATCTATCGCGAAGATACGAAGCCGATCGGAGACGTGATCGTCATTGAGCTCCTCACACGGCTGCCGATTCTGCTCGCACATCACCTTGGTCTTTCGCCCGACGATCGCCGCTTGTCGTTCGTGCACGAGATCGACAACGTGATTCCGCAGACGCCGCAGGCAATGGCGCGCTGGCTCACCAGGGGACTCGACGAGCTCGCCCAGGCGGGATTGGACGCGAAGGCGATCGATCGGGCTCTGGTCGACGCCCTCGATGCGTTCACCACCGCGCTCCGATCGGCGCGTTTCGAAGGAGCGGATATCGTCGGAGAACGCTGGCGCGATTTTCTGACGGAGGTCGCCAGCCTGGCGATCTCGAAGTGGGGCGCGCTTCGAATTGCACTGCCGTTCGGCTCGAATGATCTACGGGAGTCTTATGCCGACCGTGCGGCCGAAACCGTGCAGAGCCTTGCGGAAGAGGATCTCGACTACCGATTCGTCGCGTACGGACATACGCACGCGTGCGAGACGGTCGTCATTGCCGGTGCCACCGAGCCGCATATTTACTTCAATCTCGGCACGTGGCGACGGAGCCACAGGATGACCGGATTCGCCGCGGGCACCGCCTCGGTCGATTTCGCGTCTTGTATCGAAAATACGTACGTCATCGTGCGCACGCCGCAGGAAGCGACGGACGGCCGTCCTCGATACACGTTCAGCAGCTCTCTTTATGCCTGCTGATGAGGAGCTGCGTCACGTCCCCATCGCCGATCTGGTGGGCAGACTTCAGAGCGCGTCATCGCCTGAGGATTCGTCGCCGTATTTCGCCGAAATCATCCGCCGTTTTGAGCCTCTGTTGCGCAAAGCATGGAGACGTGTGCCGTGGATCGACTACGCCGATTTCGCACAGGACGCGTTCATGCGGCTGTTCCGTTCGTTACCGCGTTTGAAAGTACCGGCAGCATTTCCGGGGTTTTTTCATGCGATCATGCTGTCCGTAGTAGCCGACTTGTGGCGCCATCGGTCCGAGGAGGAGCCACTGTCGGATTCACTGGCAGAGATCCTTGCGGCCGTCGAAGAGGCAACGCAGAGCGAGCTCGTGCTGCGCTCGTATGCGGAGCTTCTCGACGAACCGGAGCGAACGATTGTGCTGCTCGACCTGATCGAAGGCTGTTCGTCCGAGGAGATTGCCGCCCGGCTCGGCTGGACGGCGGGCGGAGTCAGGAGTGCCAAAAGCCGTGCGCTCAGACAGTTGCGGAAACAGATCGAGGCGGAAGCCGACGCCCTGGAAAAAAATCACCGACGTTGACGCGTTTTCGCACCATTTGGCGACTTTATGACTAGTAGCTCTTATCCCGAATTGCCGGCTCTCGCCCTGGTTGAACGGTTGATCGAGAACCGGCGGGGAGCCGACCAGACGAGAAAGGGAGGCAGCAGATGGTCGCGATGGGTTTTGCGGCAGGAACTCGAACCGGACGAAATCGATCAGAGACTCGCGGAGCTCAAGTCGGAAGCGCGCGAGCTCAACCTGGTTTTGCGCCGCCGTTACAGCGGCATCATCGGCCAGATGGTTCGGCGCGCCGCCGGTGGCACCGCGCTTTCTCAGGATTCGATTCAGCGATTTGGCGGGGGAGTTTTCCTTCAGTTTCCGCCGCAAATCGGGACACTCGAGGATTCACGGCGCTTTTCCGTCGTCTTGTGGAAACTTGTCGACGCTCGCTTGAATGCTCAATTCGGCAGCAGCGGAGCCGCCGCGGCAGCGCCACTCAAACCAAAATTCATGCTGAGACAGTTCATCGACGATCTGCCGGACGGCGAAGCGAGAGGAGTTCTGCGCTCGCTCGCCTACATTGCGGACGACGACCCCTCCGACGAAGCCGCCATCGAGGCTCGTGCGCTTCTACAGGATGCCTACCATCAGTTGCATCAGGTACTTTGGCGGAATCGCAAAAATCTTGCGCTCCGCACCGACGCCACGATTAGTGTGACGAGAAAGCAACCTCATCCCGCCGATCTGGCAAACTACGCGCAGTGGTTCTTCCTGAACTGACGAGGAATTGATGAGCGAGAAGCACACGAAAGAGAACGACCCGTTTATTTCCGATGCCGAATTCCTCGAAGGACTTCACCGAACGCGTGAAGAGTTGCACACGTTCGATGCAATCGATCTCGATGCAGTGACGAGACAGGGCGTCGATGAGTATTGGCGGGAACGCGAACTGCTGGCGCGCTCAGAGGCGATCGCCGGCGAGCCCGCTGAGATAGCCGAAGCGGATCTCTCTACCGCAAGGCTGGCCCGAACCGTCGCTCCACGCCTCGGCGAATCGATCTCCGGCACCTGGCGTACCGTGCTCGGTATTTCCGCGACAGCCCTGGCAGCCGGATCGATATATATCGGATGGAACAAGATCCGGCGCGCAGTCACGCAGTCATTGCGTGCGAGCAAGCGCGCACTCGTGAAGTAGCGCGCGCCTCACCTCACCCCGCGTTGACCCTCGCGCGCGCGAAGCCCGCGGTGTTCGCCACGTCGTCGATGATGCCGACCGAGATGTAGTGCGCGCCCGGCGACACGAGCATCTCCGCGGTGAAGGAGATCGGGTTTTTGCGCATCGCCGGCAATGCAGCCTTCGGCAGTTTCACCGGTTGCTGGCGCCGGGTGACGGTCGACATCGTGCCGTCGTCATCGACCACCAGCAGGATCACCGTGAAGCTGCCCTCGAGGTCGTTGCCGTTCGGGAGGAGCGTGATGTCTGACGGGAAGGTGATGCGGATCGGCACCTTCCATTTCGTCTCGGAGTGTTTCGCCGGCCGTTCCGCGTCGAGCTTCACCGCAAAGTCACTCGGCACGAGCCCGTGGAACGCATTCGCAATCACGCGATCCTCGGCCTGCTCCTTCGTGCTCTTCGCAACGTACGTCGTCCGCGCACGCACGCGATAGTCGGAATTCTTCACCTTCACTTCGATCCGGTGATCGCCCGCGGTGTCGGACGAGGGCCGGTAACCGAGCGAGTAATAAGCGGCGAGATCGTTCGCCATCGTGCTGAGCGCGACATCGAAATTGTTCGTGCGGACGAGCGCCATGCCGCCGGTGATCCGCGCGATGGTGTTGAGCGACTGCGCGGTATTCGCGAGGTCGGTGAACTCCATCGATCGATTGAGGACGCTGGCTGATTCGGCCGTCTGCGAGATCGAGCGGAGCGCGTCGCCGCCGTCGATCATGTACATCGTCACGTCGTTTGCGTTCGCCTGCCGCGCTAGCTTTTCCAGGTCGGCGGTGATGTCCCACGTGAACGCGCCGCGCTGTGCGTTGGAGACGCCGCGGCCGCTGAAGAGCTGATCGACGTATTGGAAGACTTCGAGGCCCGGCCGCGACGGGAGCTGCTGTCCGGCGACGAGCATGACTTTCTTTCCTTCGAGTCCGGCGAGCGTGGTGAGCGTCGTCGACATCGCTTTGACCAGCGCCTTTTCGTTCATCGACACGCTCTGCGCGTAACTGCGTGCGAGCGACTCCGCGTGGGCGATTGCTTCGCGCTCATTGTTGCCGCCGCGCGCGTCGAACTCCGCCTGCAGCACCTGCGCGATGTTGGCCATGACGTGCTCGCGCTCGAACTCGATCGGCGCGCCGCCGCCGGCGTCCTTCTCGTATCGGCGCATCGCCGCGCGCAGCTTTTCGCGATCGCCGGTGAAGGGGATGACGATGTGCAGCCCGCGATTCCATGCCGCGACCATGGCCTGATCGCCGGGACGGAAAAGCTCGTTAAACGAGCGGTCGATGGCGGCGAACACCTCGTGCCGGCGGAAGGGATGAAGCGAGTAGTTGTCGATGAAGATGACGATGCGGCGCGGCCGCGGCGGCTCGACGTTCTTGTTCGCATCCGCCGGCGCCGGCGCAGCGCCTGCCGGCGCCTCCGGCTGTACTTCGTAAAAGTTCGTGACCGGCTGCAGCTTGCCGTCTTCGAGGATCGTGAAGTCGTCGCGCGTGAGATTCCGCACCGGTTTGCCCGATTTGTCGGTGACGACGACGTCGACATTCGTGACTTTGACGTCGATGGTTTCGGTCAGCTGCAGGAAGAGAGAAAGAAAAATCAGGACCATGCCCTCTGAGACGCTGATCCGCTCCCGAAATGGCCTTGAATCGATCGGGCCGACTTTGACAGCTCGCAGCGCCCGCCCTACATTCCCTGAAACGTTTCAGCTGCCCTGCAAAGGATTGGTGATGAGATCGTGCGTCCGCTACGCGTTTGTGTTCGTCCTTCTGTCGGTCACGGCCATCGCCGCGACACCGCCCACCGCTGCGCCCAGTAGTCAGGAGCGGCGCAAGCTCGCAAACTGGCGGAGGGCGGTCGCGAAGGCGCTGCCACGGTTGAAGAAGGCCGGCTGTTTCACCATCGCGTATCCGAGTACGGACTGGCGCGAGATGGAATGCAGGACTCCTCCGAATCGACCGTATCTGCCGCGCAGTCCGCACGTCGTGGGCAACGGCACCGACTACAGCGCCGTCGTCACATCGGGTCTCATCTCCACGTCCGAGGGCTCGTTCGACAGCATGAATGTGACGAGCGAAAACGACGGCGGCACTACGAATACGTACTCGCTGCAGCTCAACTCGAGTTTGTTCAGCGGCTCGCCCGCCTGCAGCGGCGGTTCATCATCGTGCCGGGCCTGGCAGCAGTTCGTCTACTCCACGAATTGCGCCTGTGCGTTCATCCAGTACTGGTTGATCGACTACGCGAGCCCCTGTCCGGCGGGATGGACCACGACTGCCACCGACTGCTGGAAGAACAGCGCCAATGCCGTCGCGGTGCCGTCGCAGCCGCTCGCGAATCTGCCGCAATTGACGCTGACCGGCACCGCGGTATCCGGAGGCTCCGACACGATCGTCGTCGGAACGCCCGGCGGAAACCTCAGTGCGGTCAATGGCGAGAACATCATCGATCTCGCGAACGGGTGGACGACGTCCGAGTTCGGCGTGTACGGCGACGGCAACGGATCGGCGGCGACGTTCGACGCCGGAGCCACGATGGCCGTGAGGACGAGCGTCGACAACGGAACGGCGAACGCGCCGGACTGCGTGCTCGAGGGTTTCACCGGTGAGACGAGCAATCTCGATCTCATAACGCCGTGCTGTCCGTACGGCGGCAACGGAAGCAGCCTGCCGGCGATTGTCTTTTGGCTGAGCAACAGTCCCGGCGCGACATCGATGTGCGCCGGCGGAACCAGCGTCGGTGATACGCACCTCACGAATTTCAACAGCCTGTATTACGACTTCCAGGCTTCCGGCGACTTCCTGCTCGCGGCAGCCGGTCCCGGGTTCGTCGTGCAAGTGCGACAGAAATCGGCAGCGCTTACGTGGCCGAATGCATCGTTCAATAAAGCGGTCGCGTTGCGGCTCGGCAGAACGGAGGCGGGCATTTGCCTCGAGCCGGCGCGCCTGATGGTCAACGGAAAACGGCGCACGGTGGCGGACGGCAGCTGGCTCACACTTCCCGACGGCGTTCGCGTCGGGCATAGCGGCAATGCGTATCTCTTCACGCGGCCGGGCGGCGAGCAGGTGCGCGCCGAAGTGAATTCACCGGGTTACATCAATGTCTCCGTCGACCTCGACCATCAGCCCCGGACGCGTGTCTACGGACTCCTCGGCAACGTCAACGGAAATCAGACCGAGGACGATCTCGCCACTCGCGATCGAAAGGTGCTCTCCGAGCCGCTTTCGTTCCAGGACCTCTACCACGCGTACGCCGACAGCTGGCGCATCGCAGCGCGCGAGTCGCTGCTGACGAAACTCTGCGGCGACAAGGATTCGGAGCCCGGCATTCCGGACAAGCCGTTCTATGCGCAGCATCTCGATCCGAAGGACCGCGAACGGGCGCGCGCCGTCTGTTTGAAGGCCGGCGTCAAAGACCCATCACTCCTCGATGCATGCACGCTCGACACGGTCGTGCTTGGGACGGAGGCCGCCGCGCGCGTGTTCGCCCGCACCCGTCCACCACGCCACGAAGTGCGGCCCGGCGAGTCGGGCCGCAAGTGAGGGTGGGGAGAATCCAAGGCGGAGCGCGGACGTCTCGTCCGCAGTCGGCGAGCGTCTCGCTCGACGACCAATCGTCGCCGGCCGAGACGGCCAGCGACTGCGGACGAGACGTCCGCGCTCCGTCATCGATTCAGCGGCGAATCCGCGGCGATCGGCTCGCCCCAGATGTGAATTCAGGTCCGATCCTTCATCCCGAGTAACTGCTTCGCACTCAAACCGCTCGCTTTCCTCTGACGCTTCGGCGTGCTGACCGGTGTGCCGGTGGCGGGCACTTCCTCATCTTCACCCGCTTCATCGACTTCCTCGCCCTCTTCCACATCCTCGTCCATCTCTTCCCAGAAGTCGTCGCCGCCGCCGTCATCATCGGCGTCCGCTTCCTCGGCCTCTTCTTCCACGTCTTCCTGTTCCTCTTCTTGTTCTGCGTTCACCTGGTTCTGCACTGCCTGGTTCGCCGCGACCTGGAACACGTCGGCCCACTGAAATTGGTTCTGCGCGTCCACCGCGAGCTCGTCGACTGCGCCTTCATTATCAATACTGGCGTCCGCTTCCGTCGTTCCATAGAAGTTGTTCACCGACGCCGGAGCGCCCTCGGGACGACTCGCGCCGGCCGCCCAGATGTTGCCGTTGAACAGCAGCACGCCGGAATCCGAGGTCGACTCGAAGAGTGAGATGGCAACGTTGTTCTCGTTGCCGTCGGTGGTGAACCACGCCAGCTCCGTGGTGTCGGTGTCGTTCGCGCTCAATCCGGTGTAGACCGGACTCACGATGGCCTTGCCGGCGAACGTGATTTTCATGCCGTCGATGACGAGATCCCCCAGCGATTCATCGTTGCTGCCACTGGTCTCGTAGCAGGAATACGTGCCGTTCCAGCTCGAAAGAGAGGCGGAGGGCTCCGTGGCGAAGCCGTAGATGCTCGACGGCTTGCCACCGGACGACGCGTACACGCCACTGAACGTCATGCCGTTGAAGGTCGTCGAAAGTCCGAACATGAGCTCCGCGCTGCTCGAGTTTCCGGAAGCGCTGGACCACGACATCATCATCCCGCTGACCGTGACGTCCTTGATCATGACGCCGTCGACCGAGACGAGGGTGTCGATGCCATCGATGCCGGCGGCGATGATGGGCCCCAGCTGGTAGGCACCCGTCGAGGTGTCGTACAGCCAGAGAGTGAAGTAGGTGCCGATGATGGGTTCGACGGTGGTGAGCTCGGTCACGCGTGACTCCTTTCGATTACCCGCAGTTGCAACTGCCGATCAACGCGACGATTTTGTGGAGGTGGTTCGAGACGTAGAGCAGCGCCGGGAACGTGGCCGCGAAGGCGAAGACGAAGATGTTCAGTCCCATCATCACGGCGCAGGCGACATGAAAGATCAGCGGAATGACGAGGAAATAAGCGTTCCACGGATGCGGCAGCACCAGCGCGAGCACGATCAGCGACTCGAACGCGATCGTCGAATAGTTCATGGTCCGCCGCAGGAGCTTGTGATCGCGTAACAGGCCGGCCATGAAGCGGCTGCCGTAGGTTCGCGTGCCGACGACGCCGAGGATGACGTCGCCCGAGCGCCAGTCGGGAGAGACCAGCTTGGCGATGCCGGCGGTGAGGTACGACAACAGCGACTGGAAGGCGATGAAGACGACGCACGCGACGGCGATGACCGGCCGCGCCGGGAACCAGGCGATCAGGCAAAGCATGATCAGCACGATCGTCGACATCTGATCGGAGCCGTCTTTCCCGCAGGGATAACGGAAGTTGATGTAGAGCTGCGTGGCCACGATCGCGGTCAGCAGAATCGGATCGAGCCGGCTGCCGCGGGAGAGCTCGAACAGCAGCAGCGCGATCAGCGCGAGGCGCGCAAGCAGCACGATCAGCACGCCCGGATACGCGAACAGCGGATTGGCCGCCCGCTTCAGGCGCGGATGGCTCCTCCACTTCGTCTCCCGCCACACTTCCCAGGAGAAGAGGCCGTCGCTGCGGCATTGCCGGATGTTGGCGATGAACTCGAGCGTCGAGATCGCGATGCCGGCGCCGATGAGGAGGCCGCTCACCCGTGCGACCGTGGCGACGTCCATGAAGGCAGTCATTCGACAGCCTCGACGCGATGAAAGTTTGATTCGAGCACGGGGACGGGTGGATCGTCGCGGAGGTGCCCGAAAGTCTTACGGATGATGAAGCGGCGGCGGTACTCGGCGGCCGGCACGCGTGCCCGCGCCGACACGTAGTTCAGCATCACGAGATATGGAACGTACAGCTCGAGCGCAAGCGCGTTCCTCGCCAGATGCCGGCGGTGTTTGAACTTATAGCTGGTGATGAAACTGGTGATGTCGGTGATCGCTTTCGTGTTGCGTTTGGAGGGATTCCAGATGAAGCGAAGGGCCGGGGCGACTCTGCCTTCCGGCATCAGGGAGAGCTCCACCGGCTCACACATCGTTCCGGAGCCGACCTGGCGATCCTGATAGCAGAGGTGATAGTCGGTCGTTTTTGGGCGCGGCGCGAAGAACGTCCACTTCGGAATCAGCGAAAGGTAGTTCCATCTGCCGACGGCATCGGAGGTGGCGCGGAACTGATAGAAGATCGACGCGATTCCCCAGGCGCACAACAGCAGCACGACTGCGCTTTCGAGCATGAAATTCTCCGGCTCCGACTGTGGATGCCTGCTGGTTGGGGGAAGGCGGCAGTATACCCAGAAATATATCGGTAGTGCGCGAATGCAATAAAAAAGCGGGCCCGCTTTCGCGAGCCCGCCCTGCTATCTGCTATCTGTTGTCTGCTATCTAAAACTCAGTACATCCCGCCCATGCCGCCCGGGCCACCAGCTCCTGCCGCCGGAGACTTGTCGTCTTCCTTGATCTCGGAGACGAGTGCTTCGGTGGTGAGCATGAGGCCGGCGATCGACGACGCATTCTGGAGCGCCTGCTTCGTGACCTTGGCCGGGTCGATGATGCCGGCTTCGAGCATGTCGACGACCTTCTCGTTGCGGGCGTCGAAGCCCCACGTGCCGCCCTTCGACCTCACTTCGTTCAGGAGGACGGAGCCTTCCTGTCCGGCGTTGAAGACGATCTGGCGGAACGGCTCTTCGAGTGCGCGCTTGATGATGTTGACGCCGACCTTGGTGTCGCCCTCGGCCTTCACATTCGTGACTGCCTCGATGGCGCGGAGCAGTGCCACGCCGCCGCCCGGGACGATGCCCTCTTCGACGGCCGCCTTGGTCGCGTGCATCGCGTCCTCGACGCGCGCCTT
>DATEZA010000284.1:0-4744 GCA_035255945.1 Thermoanaerobaculia bacterium | reverse complement strand
GAAGACGGCCTTGGTGTTGAGGTCCGTGCCCTTGCTCGACTCGAGAATCGGCCACCAGATGATGACGGTGTTGCCGGTCTGCGCGCCGATGCGGATGCTGCCGTCCGGCTGGCGGGTGATGCCGCAGAACGGGCAGTTCGGATCGTTGAGCGCATCGTAGTAGCCGAGCGTGAAGTCCGACGCCGACTGGTGGTTGTCGGAAACACGCACCGAGTGCCAGTCATCGACACCGGCCACGATGTTGTGCGTGCCGAAGCCCTTGGTCGAGAGGTAGTACGTACCCTTGACCTGCCAGTTCTTGTTGTCGCGGCCTTCATTCGTGCAGACGCCGCAGAAGAGCGGAGCGCCGAAACCGCCAACCGCGGTCGCGCCGTGGTTGAAGAGACCGGAGCTGCCTTCGATGAACGTGCGGCGCTCGTCATCCGGGAAGCGCGCATCGCCGCCCGAGCCGACGAAGGTGAACTTCTTCTTCGCCCACAGGCCTTCGATGAGGAAGCTGTTCGTGATGACGCCGTTGTAATTCAACGTACGGAAGCTGTTCGGCGTGGAACGCGCCGTGTCGATGTTGGTGGCTTCCATCGCCGGGTAGCTGGCGAAGAAGTTGTTGGTCTGATCGTCCTTGATGTCGAGGACCGATCCGGTGATGGAGTGCTTCGGCGTGATCTGGCCGGTCAGCTTACCTTCGAGGCGGCGCTGCTTGCGGCCGTTGGTGAAGGTCTGCGGGATGATGCCGGTCGAGTTGTCGCCGAGCTTGAAGTTTTGCGGGTTGTTCTGCTTGAAGTAACGGCCCGCGGTGAAGAACCAGAGACGGTCGCGGATGATGCGGCCGCCGAGCGTTGCTTCGTCCGTCTGGTTGATGTTGTTCGTACGCCGGCTGGTGTCACCCTTCGACAGGGAGGTCCACTTCGGCGACTGGAACGAGTCGCGGAACGTGCCGGAGAACTCGTTACCACCCGACTTCGAGACCGCCGTGACAACGCCGCCCGTGAAACGACCGAATTCCGCCGAGATCGCGCCCGTCAGAACCGTCGTCTCCTGGATTGCGTCCTCGATGAACAGATCGTGCGGCTGTCCACGAAGGTTCTCGTTAACAGTCGCGCCGTCGATCATGTAGAGGTTGTCGTACGACGGAGCGCCGGAGATGACCTGATTGCCGTTCGGGCCCGAAGCGGTAACGCCGGGCGCGAGGCTGACCGTCGCGGTGAGCGTACGGCCGATCGGCAGATCGTTGATCAGCTTCGCCGAGATGTTGGTCTGCACTTCGGTCGTCTCGAGGACGGCCGGGGCGCTCGCCGTGACCGTGATGGCCTCGGCCACCGAAGTCAGTTTCATCTGAGCATCAGCGCGGCCGGTCTGCGCAAGACCGACACGCACGGTCTTGGTGACCGACTGCATGCTCTCCATTTCAAACTTCACCGTGTAGTCGCCAGGGGGAATTGCACCAAAGTTGTAGTTACCGTTCGCGTCGGTAACTGCGGTACGAGACCCGATCATGTTTGGCGACGAGATCGTCACCGTGGCGCCGGGGAGCGGATTGCCACCCATCGTCACCGTACCTGTCAGGTTCGACGTAGTCTGCGCAAAGGCTGGGATGCCCAGGAGCAGAACCGCGGCTGCGAGTACTGCCAGAAACCGGTTCAACTTCATTCCTACCTCCTTATGAATTGACACCAAAAAAATCGCTCTTTGGTTTCGCCGGCGATGCGAGTCGCCCTTGAAACCTGGCCTGCTCCGACACGCGCGACGTGTCCAAGCCCGGCCGAACTCAAATGGAACTGACACCCAAAAAGAAATCCGTTCGGTTCTACCGCGGGCGCGAACCGCTGAAGAACCTGGCCTTCTCCGACATGCGCGATGTGCAGGAGTCCGGCCGAATAGTGCCCGAAACTAACTTACTGCTTTAAAACGACTTCCAACTTCGACGACGTTTTACCAGTCACCGCCGATCCAACGTCTTGAATTCGACAGTCACTTTTTTTGAAATTTTCGCCGACAAACGCAACCGTTTGGTTTGCGAACGGCGGCGTACGATACCGCCTTCAACGACGAGTTGCAATCCTTGACCATGTCCGGCTCAGGTCCGGGTCAAAGAATGCACTAGTGCCTCGTCGAGCCGCGGCCGCTCGAACGCGAACCCTTCCGCCATCGCACGCGCAGGCACCACGCGCTGACTCGGCAGCACCGTTCCATTCGCCATTTCACCGAACACCACCTTCAGCGCAAACGCCGGCACCGGAAGGAATGCCGGCCGATGCAGCGCGCGGCCGAGCGCTCGCGTGAAATCGCGATTGCGCACCGGCTCCGGCGCGACCGCGTTGTAGACGCCGCGCACATCGTCATTCGCGATCGCCCATTCGATGATGCGGACGACATCATTGCGATCGACCCAGGACATCCACTGCCTGCCGTTGCCGATCGGTCCACCAACGCCGAGGCGAAATGGAGGCAGCATCTTCGCTAGCGCGCCGCCGTGCGGATCGAGCACGACTCCGAATCGGACGATCACCAGCCGCGCGATCGGCTCCGCCTGCCGCGCCGCCGCTTCCCACTTGTCGACGAGCTCCGCGAGAAATCCATCGCCGCGCGGTGACGCTTCGTCGAGCACTTCATCGCCGCGCGAGCCGTAGTAGCCGACCGCGCTCGCACTGATGAAGGTGCGCTTGCGCTGCGGCGCGCTCTTCATCGCTTCGATGAGCGCGTTGGTCGAGTCGATGCGGCTGGAGACCATGCGCGCCTTGCGCTGCTTCGTCCAGCGCTGACCGATGTTCTCGCCCGCGAGATTGATGACGACATCGGCGGCGGCGACGACATCCGCCCAAACGTCCTGCTCCGGCGGCTCCCACGCGATGCCGCGCCCGGCGCGCACGCGCGACGGATTGCGGGTCAGGACCGCAACGTCGTTATCGCTGACCAGACTCTTCGCGAGCGGCTCACCGATGAAGCCCGTTCCGCCGGCAATCGCGATGCGCATGCAGCGCGAAATTATGTCCTAAAAAACGACGCCCCCCGATGAGCGATTTCGGGGGGCGTCGAGAGGAGAGGTAGGAGATCTTTTTGTCTTTTTCGCAGCGCTCACAGACTGGGACGCGCTCTCTGCGGAAAGGTTTCTCTATCTGATGCGCGATCGCGCCGCGACACGCCGCGGATCGATGGCTTCACCTTTTTGTAACCCCGCGAACGCGATCATCGCCGCGTTGTCGGTGCAGTAACGCTTCTCCGGCAGACGCACGATCACCTCATGCGTACGTCCCCACTCGACAATGCGATCGCGTAACGTCCCGTTCGCCGCGACACCGCCGGCGATCGCGATCTCGGTGATCGGCGGCGATGCCTGTCGTACACGTGACCACACCACATCGAGCCGGTCGAACAGCTGCGCGATCAACGCATCCTGAAACGTCGCGCAGAAATCCGCGAGCGCCTTCCCATCACCATTGATATGGATGTGGTGCTCGCGCGCGATACGAATCGCGCCGGCCTTGATCCCCGAATACGAGAAATCGATCGACTCGTCCTTGAACTGCGGCATCGGAAACGGGAAGCGCTTCGGATCGGCGTGACCTTCGCGCGCATGTTTCTCGATCTGCGGTCCGCCCGGATACGGCAGGCCGACGAACTTCGCGACTTTGTCGAACGTCTCACCGATCGCGTCATCGCGCGTGCGATTGAGCATCGTCACGCTGCGGCCGCGCACGTCGTAGATCGATGAATGGCCGCCGGAGATCACCAGCGACAGAAATCGTTCCGGCCGCGGAATCGCCGCACCTTCCCGTTGCAGGTACGGCGAAAAGATGTGGCCCTCGAGGTGATTGATCGGGATCAGCGGGATGCCGAGTCCGTACGCCAGTCCCTGCGCGCCGGCGACGCCGACGAGCAACGCGCCGATCAGGCCTGGTCCCGATGTCACGGCGATGGATTCGACGTCTATTAATGTTGCGCCGGCATCGCCGACCGCACGCGTGACGAGCGGAAAGAGGTGCTGCAGATGTTCGCGTGATGCGATCTCCGGCACCACGCCGCCGAACGGTTGATGCCGTTCGATCTGCGACGCGATCAGATTGATGCGCACACTTCCATCGCGCTCCAGCAGCGCGACCGCCGTCTCATCGCAACTTGTTTCAATGCCGAGGATCATCGCTTCGCAACCTTATAATCCACGCCCCGCATCATGAAAGAAGAACTCGCCAAACGATACGAGCCCAAAGAGATCGAACAACGCCTCTACGCAACGTGGGAGCGCGAAGGCTATTTCACGCCTGTCGCTGACCGCGACCGCCCGCGCTTTTCGATCGTCATCCCTCCGCCGAACGTCACCGGCCGTCTGCATATCGGCCACGCGCTGGTCAACACGCTGCAGGACATCCTCGTCCGCTGGAAGCGCATGAGCGGCTTCAACACGCTCTGGCTTCCGGGCACCGATCACGCCGGCATCGCCACGCAGATGGTGGTCGATCGCGACCTCTCCTCGAAAGGCATCAGCCGCTTCGACCTCGGGCGTGAAAAGTTCGTGGAGAAAGTGTGGGAGTGGAAGGAAAAGTACGGCGGCGAGATCATCGATCAGCTCAAGCGCCTCGGCGCGTCGTGCGACTGGACACGCCTCCGTTTCACACTCGATGAAGGCCTGTCGCGCGCGGTGCGCACGGCATGCGCGAGGCCTTCGTCGAGCGTGAAACGGAGGCGCGTCCAGTCGGCGGAAGCGCCGAGGCGCTTGAGCTGATCGATGATCTGGTGGCCGTAGGACTCC
>DATEZA010000283.1:0-11112 GCA_035255945.1 Thermoanaerobaculia bacterium | reverse complement strand
CAACTCATGACTCCCCCGCCTCAAGTCATCGCTGTCCTCGCGATCCTGCACAGCCGTCACGGCCGCGGTCTGATCGCAGAGAGCGATGTCCGTGCAGCGATCGATTCGCTTCCCAACGCACCACGCCTTCCCGCTTCGCGCCGCGAGACTCTTTTGCACGAGGTTCAGCGCTGGCTCGATCGCGGCGTGCTGCGCGATGACGTCGCATCGCTGATCGGCTTCGACGTCAACGACTCGCTCGCGCTCTCGCCCGAAGAGGACGCGCAGCTGATCGAGCTGCTGCGATCGCGCAGCCCGATCGCACGCGAGGACATCAACGCCGTGACGCGCCGTTTCCTCGAAGAAGTGCTCGCCGGCGCCGACATCCCGGACGAGCTGCTCGAGACGATCGTCGAGACGTACGTGCGCCGCGGCATGCTGACGATGGACGAGCACGGCGGGCGCTATACCATCTCGCTGTGAAACGACAGCACTACGATCCCCATCCCGGTCTGGCCATGGCAGCGAAGCGCGCCGACGCGCGCAACGATCTCGCGCACGGCGATCCGCAGCTCTATCTCAAACAGGCTGACGAGTACGTCGAGTCGATGTTCAGCGGCGCGAAAGCGGCGCTTCGTCCGCTCTACGACGCGCTCTACGACCTCGCCCGCTCCCTCGGCAACGACATCAAAATCTCGCCGGGCAAGACGATCGTCCCGATCTATCGCCATCACGTCATCGCGCAGATCAAGCCGTCGACGCGCACCCGCATCGACTTCGGTCTCGCGCTCGGCGACACACCGGCGAAGGGCCGTCTGATCGACACCGGCGGCTACGCGAAGAAGGATCGCATCACGCACCGCATCGAAGTGACATCGCTCGACGACATCGATGACGAGTTGAAGAAATGGCTCAAGGCCGCCTACGCGCGGGACTGACGTCGATCGTGCGCACGAACACGCGCGGCACGTGGAAGTACGGCGCTTCATCGACGATGCGCGAATACACCATCACCCAGCCGTTGCGCGTCCAGACGACATCGGGCTCGTTCGCATTCGGCGCGGCGATGAACGGGATCGGATCGCCGCCGGCACCGATGAACACCGCCTTGCCTCCGGTCGATACGAGCAGCGCGTGCCCGTCGTCATCGACCGCAAACGCCGGCGGCTCTGTCGAGAAGAGATTCGTTGGCAGCGCGATCTCATCGCCGCCGCGACGCACTTTCACGCCGTCATTCACGAATGCCGTGAAGTCGCGCGCGACGCGCGGGCGCTGATCGCTCGTCGTCGCCGTCGTGCCGTTCATCGAGACATTGCCGTTCGAATCCATCGTCGCGAACGTGATTCCGACCGGCGCAGTGGCCGAGTAGTAGCCGAAGCCCGGCGACGTCGTCGACCGGAATTCGTAGTTCATCCAGACCAGGCGGAAGACGCCGCCGTCCCACGTGATGTCGGGATACGACTCGACGCCGTGCGTGATGTCGAACGGCGGAGTGCCGTCGAGCGATACGCGAATGGTTCCCCAGTCGGGATTCTGCGACGGATTGAGCGCTGCCCAGACCAGGACGAAATGACCGTCGCCGCGCGAGGCGATACGCAGCGCCGAACCGGTGCTCGACGCGAAACGCGCGGGCGATGAAAGCACGCCGTCGCGCGTCATCGTGCGCACGCGGAGGCCGTCACTCGATGGATATGCGATGACCCATTCCTTGCCGTCCCACGCGAGCGCGGCAGCCTGGCTCGCGTCGCGCAGCTCCATGTTGATGCCTGCGCCATCGGCGAGATACACGCCCCTGAACGGCTCGAGCCAGCTCACGAGCAGCGACTCGCCGTCGGTCGCGATGCGTGGACGCCGCTGCTCGGCGGCGTACGGCGCGATCGGATGCGCATCGCCGTCTGCCGGAAATGCCGGCGACGCGGCGTACGAGCGAACGGTCGTCGCGTCCGCGAACAACAGGCGGAAGCCGTTCCACACGAGCGTTCCGCCGTGGCTCGCGATCGGGACAGGGCTCGACAGCACGGCGCCGTCGCGCGACACGTGCATGAGCGCCGTCCCCTCGTCCTTCAGAATCGATACGACGAACTCGCTCCCCGTCCAGATGACGTCGGAGTACGCGTAACCATCAGCAATCCTGCGCGGGGGTCCGGCCACTCCATCCCGAAACGACAGGAGATCGCTTCGTTGCCACGTGCTGACCACGATGATCGCTTCGTCGCCGTTCGATGCGATGGCGGCCGAGAACGGATAGGCGACGTCGCCGCCGGAAAAACCGTATTCGCCGACCGTCGTCGCCGCGGACAGGATGCCGTGCAGATACGTTCGCACGAGCAGATGCTTGCCGTCGTCCGTGAGCAGGATGTAGCCGGCGCGTCCCGACGCGGCGATGCCCATGATCCGCTCCGGCATCGATACGCGTCCGCCGATCGGAGCGCCCTCGGTGTCGACGAGCTGAATCGCATTCCCATTGATGACGAGCGCGTAGCTCGAGCCATTCGATGCGATCGCCCGACAGTCCGGCGCCGCGATTTCGCGAATGACGCCGCCATGCTCGTCGAGCAGAAATCCCTTCTGCGAATAGGTTTGCACGGCGAGATAGCGATCGCCGTCACTCGCAATGACGACGGAAGAATTCGACGGAACCTTCGCCACCGGCCTGCTGTCGACGACGTTCCCCGCGTGATCGATCGCTGCGCTGAAGAGGAACGCCTCGCCTCCTCGCACCTCGGTCCACACACCGACGGATCCCCGCCCGTTCGATGCAATCCGCGGATTCACCGCCGCCGGAACGAGCTGCAGCTCGGCGACGGGACGCTCACTGAAACCGATTGCGGCCACGAGCAGAAGCGAAAGCATCATCATTCGATGATACGGCGATCGCTACCGCGTCGTCGTTCTTCGCCGCACGCCGCCGGTCGCGTCAGAAGCCTTCGAGCAGGTTCGACACGAGCGATTCGGCGAACCGTCCCGCGATCTCCTGGATGGCGCGCGTCTCCTGATCGAATGCATCTGCACTGGTCAGATCGACCTGGTAGTTCTCGGTGAAACGATACTGATCGTTCTTCCACAACACCTTGTCGTCGTGGCGATGATCGAGCAGCTCGATGTTCGCGGTGATGGCGACCTGGTACTGCGTCGCGCGTCCCTGCTGATTGAACGCAATCGGAAAAATCCCGAAGCTGTCGATCGAGCCGCGCAGAATCGCATCGGCCTCGGGCGGCGTCTTCACCAGACGCAGCCGTCCGCGCGACACGAACTCGTCGGCGACCGCCTGCGTCACGCGCTGCTCGAGCTCCACGCGCGTCGTCTTGTTCACGAACGCCGGCACCTCGATGGTGTGAATCGACGGATCGAGCATGTTGCCGCGCCCGACGAGCGAGTAGCCGCAGGAGGAAAAGACGAGAGCCGCGATGGCGATCAGCGTTTTCATTTCACGACGATATTAACCAGCTTCGAGGGCACGTAGATCTCTTTGACGATTTCCTTGCCTTCGATCCACTTGCGCACATTCTCATTCGACTTCGCGGCTGCGATCGCGTCGTCCTTCTGCGGCGGATTCGCGACGTCGACCTGTCCGCGCAACTTCCCGTTGACCTGCACCGCGATCGTGACCACGTCCTCCTGCATCAGCGCCGGATCGGCGACCGGCCACTTCGACGTCAGGATGAATCCCGGCTCCCCGAGCATCTGCCACAGCTCCTCGGTGATGTGCGGTGCGAACGGATGGAGCATCTGCAGCAGCGCGATATACGCCTCGCGCGCGCCGGCCGGACTCTCCCCGATCGCATTCGACAGCTCCATCAGCGACGAGATCGCTGTGTTGAACTCGAAGCGCTCCATGCGCTGCGTGACGGCATGAATCGTCTGATGCATCTTGCGCGTGACGATCACATCTCCCCTCGCCCCGCTCTGCGGGGAAAGGGGCTGGGGGTGAGGGGCCGACACCGCTGGCGCCAGATGCCACACCCGCCCAAGGAATCGATACGCACCGATCACGCCCTCATCGCTCCACGCCGCTTCCTTCTCCGGCGGCGCGATGAACAGCGTGTACACGCGCTCCGTGTCCGCGCCGTACCTGGCGATCAGCTCGTCCGGCGGCACGACATTGAACCGCGACTTCGACATCTTCCCGACTTCCGCCGTCAGCTGGTTGCTGGTGCCCTTCTCGTACGGCACGCCGTCGCGATGCTCGACGTCGGTCAGCGCGACCCACGCGCCGTCGGCGTTCTTGTAGCCCTCTTTCGTGATCACGCCCTGGTTGAAGAGGCGCGTGAACGGCTCCTCGAAATTCACGAGTCCCATGTCGAACAGCGTGCGGCAGATGAAGCGCGCGTAGAGCAGATGCAGGATCGCGTGCTCGATGCCGCCGATGTACTGATCGACCGGCAGCCACTTGTTGACGAGCTCCGTGTCGAAGATTTTCTCGTCGTCGCGCGCGGAGATGTAGCGCGCGAAGTACCACGACGAATCGACGAACGTGTCCATCGTGTCGGTCTCGCGCCGCGCGGCGCCGCCGCATTTCGGACACGTCGCGTTGACGAACTCCTCGTGCTGCGCGAGCGGATTGCCGCGCTTGCCGGTGAACTTCACGTCGAGCGGCAGCCGCACCGGGAGCTGATCCTCCGCGACCGGAACGATTCCGCACGTGTCGCAGTAGACCATCGGGATCGGCGTGCCCCAGTAGCGCTGGCGCGAGATGAGCCAGTCGCGCAGGCGATAGCGCACCATCCCCTTCCCGATCCCGCGCCGCTCGATCTCTTCGATGATCTTCGGCAATGCGTCGGCGAACTTGAGTCCATCGATGATCGGCGAATTGACGGCGACACCGTTCTCCTTGTCGACGTACGGCAGATCGCCACCGTCGACGACACGCTCGATCGGCAGTCCGTACTGCTTCGCAAATTCGTGATCGCGCTCGTCGTGGCCCGGCACCGCCATGATCGCGCCGGTGCCGTACTGCATCAGCACGAAGTTGCCGAGCCAGATCGGGATCTCCTGATTGGTGAATGGATTGATCGCCGTCCTGCCGGTGAAGCGCCCTTCCTTCCCTGCTTCCTGGCGCTCGAGGTTCGTCTGATTGCGCACCGAATCGATCCACGTCTCGATCTCCGCGCGCTGCGGGTTGTCCGCGATGAGCGCCGCGACGTCGGGATGTTCCGGCGCGAGGACCATGAACGTCGCGCCGTAGATCGTGTCGGGACGTGTGGTGAAGATGCGGATCGCCTTGCCGAGGGTCGGACATTGGAACTCGACGTCGGCGCCGAGGGAGCGTCCGATCCAGTTCCGCTGCATCAACTTCACCTTCTCCGGCCAGTGCTCGAGTGAATCGAGTCCGGCATCGAGGCGATCGGCGTAGTCGGTGATTTTCAGGAACCACTGCTCGAGGTCGCGCTGCTCGACCAGCGCGTTGCAGCGCTCGCAGCGGCCGTCGATGACCTGCTCATTTGCGAGCACGGTCTGATCGTTCGGGCACCAGTTGACCGGCGCCTTGCCGCGATACGCGAGGCCGCGCTCCCATAGCTTGATGAACAGCCACTGGTTCCACTTGTAGTAGCCCTCGTGGCAGGACGCGATCTCCTTCGACCAGTCGTAGAGGATGCCCCAGCGCCCGAACTGGCGCTTCATGTTCTCGATGTTGCGCAGCGTCGATTCGCGCGGATGAATCCCTTTCTTGATCGCGGCATTTTCGGCGGGGAGACCGAAGGCGTCCCAGCCCATCGGATTGAGCGCGGCGCGGCCCTGCATGCGGAAGAAGCGATAGAGCGCGTCACCGAGGATGTAGTTGCGGCCGTGTCCGACGTGCAGGTCGCCCGAGGGATACGGGAACATGTTGAGCATGTAGAACTTCTCGCCGCCGGGATTGGCCACATCGACACGCGCGACTTCCGCGTCCGCCCACGCCTTCTGCCACTTCGGTTCGATCTCTTCGGGTCGGTATTGCATAGAGGCGGGAAGATAGCAGACGTCACGTATCGCTGCCTTCCCCGCCAGCCACGACCTGCGCGTGATTCAGCAACGCGACGAGCAGCACCCCTCCCACGATGTTTCCGGCCAGCGCCGGCAGTAGGAATCCGAGCAAGAACTCGAGCCACGTGCTGTCGCCGATGATGACCAGAAACCCCGCTTCGGCCGCGCCGGCGATCACGTGGCTGAAATGCGCGAGGCCGACGACATACGTCAGCAATCCGATCACCCAGACCCGTGCGGTCTCGGCGTACGGCAGCAGCCACACGGTCAGCGCGATGAGCCAGCCGGCGAAGATGCCGCGAAGGAAGACCGTCGCTTTCGGGACGGCGTGGCCCTCGTGCGCGAGGACTTTCATGCTCGTGAACACGTCATCCATAACGACATTCGTTCGTGCCAGCACCCACGCGGCCAGAAGAACGCCGGTGACGTTCGCGGCCAGCACGATGGCCCACAAACGCGCGACGTTGACGAGCGTGTGGCCGTTCCTCCGGCTCAGCAACGGCAGGATCACGGTCAGCGTGTTTTCGGTGAAGAGTTGCTGCCGGCCGAGGATCACGATGATGAAACCGACCGGATACGCGGCCGCGACGATGAGCGGACGCCAGATCGTCTCCGGCAGCGATGCATGGACGAGCGCCTGCGCGACGAACGACATGCTCATCGACATGCCGGCCGCCAGCGCCGACCACGCGAGCGCGGAGCTCGGCCGCTCCAGTTCGCTCTCCCCCTCGCTGCAGATCGCGTGATAAACCACCGCGCCCGTCGGCGCGCTCCGCTCTTCAGCCTCCTGCTCGACTGCTTCTTCGTTTTCCGCCATTCCGTTGGAGTGCGGCGGCCATGCCGCCGCTGCTTCACCCTGCGACGGCCATGCCGTCGCGACGTCCCCGACGCCGAGGCATGGCCTCGGCGGAACCAGCGGCGGCATGGCCGCCGCACTCCGGCTTCAGTGCGCGACGGAGCGTCGGCGGCCGCCGCCGCTCTCCGTCTGCACGAGCTCGTACACGCCGCGGCCGTGCGTCGAAGCGAGGAATCGTCCGTCCGCGGTGCGCGTGAAGCCGGTCACGATCACGGACGGCATGCCGCTGCCGGCGAGCTCCCACACCGTGCCGTTCAGCCGGTACGCGCCGGCATCCGTGCCGGCCCACAGCGTCGTGCCGTCGCGATAGAGCGTGTCGATCGGGATGTCGGGCAGTCCCGTGTCCGCGCGCGTCCACGTCGCGCCGCCGTTGCTCGTTTGATAGATGTGGCCCGAGCGATAGCCGGAGAACGCGATCCATGCATTCGCGCCGTCATCGGTGATGGCGATCGAGCTCACCGCGCGCAGCGGCAGCGAGCCGGTGATGTTGCTCCATGTCGCGCCGCCGTCGTTCGAGCGCATCACCCGGCCCTGCGCCGAGCCGGTGATCAGCACATTCGGATTCTGCTCCGTCACCGCGATCGCCGTGACGTAATCGCTCGAGCCGCGCGTCAGATCGGTCGTCCCCGCGGTCGCCTGCCACGTCAGACCGAAATCGTGGCTGACGAACATCCGCCACGACGCGAAGTAGACCGAGTACGACGTCCGGTTCATCACCAGCGGCGCGATGAAGTCGATGCGCGGCGGATCGTTCGTCTCGCCGAACGTCGCGCTCGTCGCCAGCGTGCGGATGGCGCGTCCGTCGAAGTCGTACAGATCGAGCGTGCCGTACGTGTAGTTCGAGATGAAGCGCAGCGGATTGTTCGGATCGAAGAGCACCGTGCCGTAGTCGCCGGTGCGCGTCTCGATCCATGAGCCGCCGCTGCGGAACATCTCCAGGCCGTTGTCCTGCGTCGTGCCGTAGACCCGCGACGCGTCGAGTGGATGCGCCGTCACTCCATACAGCTCGATGAGCGATGCGGACGGCGGTCCGGCGAAGCTGAAGTGCTGCAGGCCGTCCCGGCTGACGTACAGCCCTCCGTCGTTCCCCAGCCACGCCGCGCCGTCACTCCCGAACGCCAGCGCGTGCTGATCGGTGTGCATCGTCGCGAGCTGCGGCGTGAAGTTGTCGGCGCTGTCGAAGTCCTTCGACAGATTGGTCCAGTGCGCGCCGCCGTCCGTCGATCGATACAGATCGCGGATGCCGCGGTAGAGCGTGCGCGAATCGGACGGACTGACGGTGAGATAGCCGAACGGAAATGAATCGTTCGGCAGGCCGGCGGGATTGATCGCCTGCCAGGTCGCGCCCGTGTCGTGACTCACGTACAGCTGCGGAGCCGGTCCGCCCGATGCCGCTGCGTACACGAGCGATGGATCGAGCGGCGTCACTGCCAGCGCGATCTCGCGCCCGAGCGCGTTCGGCAACGCGAGCGACCAGTGTCCGCCGCCGTCCGTGGAGCGAACGAGCTGGCCGTATTGCGCGGCGACGTACACATTCGGATTCACGCGGACCAGCGCGTCGGTATTGCCGAGGGCGTGCAGCGCCCACGTCCGTCCGCCGTTGCGCGATTCGAAGATACCGGCCGGATCGAGCGCGCTGCCGCTGAAGCCGAGCTGCAGCGTCTGCGCGACCCACACCACGTTCGGATCGTTCGGATCGGTGAGCACGTGCCGGATCGCGCCGCGATCGAGCCGTGAATCGGTCGAGACGTGATGCCACGTCGCGCCCGCGTCGTCCGATCGCAACACGCCGCTGCCGAGGGTGAGGCCGATGATGACGTCGCCCATGCCGGCGTAGACGACGTTCGCGTTTGCGAATGCGATGTCGCCGACGCTGAGATCGGATTGATCGTCGGCGACCGGCGCGAATGTGAGACCGCCGTCGGTCGAGCGCAGAATGCCGCCGCCTGACCCGCCGATCAGAATGATGCGCGGATCGGCGGGTGACACGGCAACCGCGGTGACGCGACCATTCGCACTGGCAAACGGATAGAAGACGCCGACGGTCGGACTGCCGAACGGGCGCCAGGTCGACGTCGTCGCATCAGCCGTCACGCGATTCGCGAGCGCTTCGCGTCGCGCACCGGCCGGAATCTCGGCGAACGGGAACGCACGCATGTCGACGAAGTGCCGCCCGCGTCCTTCGAATTCATCGGCAGGCTCGCGCTGCGCATGCGTGCACGCGGCGAACACCAGGAGCAACAACGCTACGAATCGGACAGCGGGCTCGCGCGTACTCCCGCTGTCTGCTGCCTGCTGTCTGCTGTCTAAATTGCGCATCATCGAATCGCGTTCATGACAGCGCTCATGTGACTGCGGATGCCGAGACGGGGAAAGATATTCTCGAATGCGAACGTATGCGCCGCGCCGCTGAACGATGCGCACGCATCCTCCACGAATACGATCTCGTAATTGCGCTCCCAGGCATCGCGCGCCGTCGACTCCACGCCGAAATTCGTCGAGATACCGGCGAGGACGATCGTGCGGATGCCGCGGCGGCGAAGCTGCAGATCGAGCTCCGTGCCGTAGAACGCGCCCCACTGCCGCTTCGTGATGCGGACGTCGCCCGGCTGCGGATTGAGAATCGGCACCAGCTCCGCCCAGTCGGCCGGCAGCGGCAGCGAGATCGCCGGCTGCTGATCGACCGCAGTCTTCAAGCGGTCGCCGTCGTCCGGCGAATACGTCACGTTCACCAGCACGACCGTCGCCTGCGCCTGCCGGAACGCGGCCGCGAGGAATCCGCCGTTCGCCGCGACTTCATGCGCGGGATACGGCTCCGTCGTGCGCGACACGATCCCGTGCTGCAGGTCGATGAGGACGAGTGCCGTCGTTTTCGGATCCAGTTTCATGTCTCGTAGATGAACGTCACCGGCCCATCGTTGTCAATCGAGACGAGCATCATTTCGCGAAAACGTCCCGTCTTCACCGCAATCCCCGTGCTGCCGAGCTCGATCACGAACAGCTCGAACAGCTCGCGCGCGCGGCCCGGCTCCTCCGCGTTGTCGAAGCTCGGACGGCGTCCTTTCGCGATCGAGCCGGCCAGCGTGAACTGCGACACCGCGAGAATCGCGCCGCCCACATCGGCCAGATCGCGGTTCATCTTCCCCGCTTCGTCGCCGAAGATGCGCAGCTCGCGAATCTTCTTCGCCGCATCGCGCATCGTCTGCTCGCCATCTCCTTTTTCGACCGCCGCGAGCACGACGATGCCGCCGCCGATCTCCGACACCAGCTCGTCGCCGACCGACACCGACGCGCGGCGCACGCGCTGAATCACGCACTTCATCTCAGCCGGCCGGCAGCGGATCGAACGTCAGCGTTCCGGCCGGCCGCATCTCCTTGTAAATCAGCAGGTGCTCGAACTGAAAGAAGCGCAGCTTGAGGCGCAGGGTGTCGATCGCTCGCGACGGCTCTTTCCACATCTCCGGGAGCGATGCGGGCGGCTGGAACTGCCGGCCGTAGATGACATCGACCAGCTTCGGTCCCGGAAAATGTTTCGCGATTCCGGCCGCGCTCCAGTACGTGTGCTCGACGTCGTACGCGTCCTGCAGCTGTCCGTCCGATCGCCGGATGCGCCGGCGGAACAGGCGATTGACGATGAAGCGCTGCACTTCGTTCGGAAAGAGCAGCAGGCCGCGGATTCCGTAATGCGGATCGGGCCTGAAGAGCCAGTTGAATCGCGCGGGCGTCGTCACCAGACAGACGCCGCCCGGCCGCAGCACGCGCATCACTTCGCGTCCCACGTCGCTCGGATGCGGCAGATGCTCGAAGACGTCGAACAGCAGGACGATGTCGAATGAGTCGGTCGCGAACGGCAGCGCGCCGCCGTCGCCGACCACCGCCTCCACCGGCAGATTCAGCTCCCGCCGGCATTCGCGCAATTGCGGATTCGGGACGATGTCGAGCGTGCGCACGCGATTCGTGCGGCAGTTCGCGAACGCGAAGGCGACGCCGCCGTTGCCGCTGCCGATATCGAGCACGTCGGCGGGCCGGCTCAGCGCGCCGGTGATCGCGAAGAGGCGCACGAGGCCCGCCCCTTCATCGAGTCGCCCCACGGCGAAGCCGAGCTGATCTTCGTAGTGCCCCTGGTCCGCGGTGATCCATTTCGCGAACGCCTCCCGCACCGGCGCCACGAAGCGTTCGCGCAGCTCGTTCCACGGCATGTGGATCGGCAGCCGCTCCAGTTCAGGCCACATCAACCGCGCTCCCAGTGCCGCAGACTGCGCTCCGTGTGCCGCGCGCGGCCGTACGTGAACATGCCGAATCGCGCCAGCACC
>DATEZA010000282.1:0-2735 GCA_035255945.1 Thermoanaerobaculia bacterium | reverse complement strand
AATCGTCCGCGCATGACCGCGCGCAGCTCCGACGGCAAGACGGTCGAATTCGATTTCGTCGATGTCACCGGCAACCTGAAGTACGGCCACATGGCGCACGCCCTCTTCACATTCATCGACGCTGACCATCACACGGAGGATTGGACGTTTATGATGCCGGGTGACAAGCCGATGCACGCGCACATGACGCTCGAGCGCAAGTGAATCCTGGATGGATCGTGAGTGGAATGACGGGCAGCCGATCTACCGCCAGTTGCGGGATCGCGTCGTTGCGATGATCCTCGACGGCGTCCTCAAGGAAGGTGATCCGCTCCCCTCGGTGCGCACCGTCGCAGCCGAATACCGTCTGAATCCGCTCACGGTTCTGAAGGGCTACCAGGAGCTCGCCGATGAAGGTCTGGTGGAGACCCGGCGAGGCCGCGGAATGTTCGTGAACGAAGGCGCACGCGATCTGTTGCTGCAGGCGGAACGGCGGAAGTTCCTCGAGGAGGACTGGCCGCGCATCTCCGCGAACATGCGGCGGCTCGGCCTGAGTCCGAAAGAGCTGCTGGCGATCGCGAACGCGAAGAAACCGGAGGAGCGCTGATGGCGACGATCGAAGCGCGAG
Organism: Thermoanaerobaculia bacterium; assembly: GCA_035255945.1. Lineage (GTDB taxonomy): Bacteria > Acidobacteriota > Thermoanaerobaculia > Gp7-AA8 > Gp7-AA8 > JAJPHC01. The sequence goes on along the minus strand of DATEZA010000282.1, from coordinate 2,128 downwards.
GTCTGCGCAAAAGCTTCGGTTCGACCGTCGCGCTCGACGGTTTCGATCTCCAGGTCGAGGAAGGCCGCATCCTCGGATTGATCGGACCGAACGGCGCGGGCAAGACGACCGCGCTGAACGCGATGCTCGGACTGCTGCAATGCGAAGGCGACCTGCGCGTGCTCGCACTCGATCCGTGGAAAGAGCGCGAGCGATTGATGCAGGACGTCTGTTTCATCGCGGACGTCGCGGTGCTGCCGCGATGGATCCGCGTGTCGCAGCTGCTCGATTACGTCGCCGGCGTGCATCCGAAATTCGATCGCGCGAAGGCGGAAGGATTCCTGGCGAAGACGACGATCAAGCGGACGAGCCGCGTGCGCGAGCTGTCGAAAGGCATGGTCACGCAGCTCCATCTCGCGATCGTGATGGCGATCGATGCGCGGCTGCTCGTCCTCGACGAGCCGACCATCGGACTCGACATCCTCTTCCGCAAACAGTTCTACGACTCGCTGCTCAACGACTACTTCGATCGCAGCCGCACGATCGTCGTCAGCACGCATCAGGTCGAAGAGATCGAGCACGTGCTGACCGACGTGGTGTTCATCGATCGCGGCCGCAAGGTGTTCGAGTGCAGCATGGATGACATCGAATCGCGCTACGCCGAGGTGATGGTGCGGCCGGATAGTGCGGCGGCGGCGCGGGCGATGAAGCCGATGCAGGAGCGGCAGCTCCTCGGGCGCAGCGCGTTCTTGTTCGACGGCGTCGATCGTCAGCAGCTCGCCGCGCTCGGCGAAGTGCGCACGCCGTCGATCGCCGATCTGTTCGTTGCCGTGATGGGAGCCGCCCGATGAATCACTTCTACTGGCAGGTGCGGCGCGAGATCTGGGAGAACCGCTCGCTCTACCTCGCGCCGATCGCCGCATGCGGCGTGTTCATGCTCGGATTTCCGTTCGCCCTCGCGAAGCTGATCGCAACGATCCACAACGTGGGGCAGCACACGTCGATCGCCATGCCCTACGACATCTTCGCGGGGCTGCAGATGGCGGTGATGATGATGGTCGGCGCCTTCTACTGCATCGACGCGCTGTACGGCGAGCGCCGCGATCGCAGCATGCTCTTCTGGAAATCGCTGCCGGTCTCCGATCTCACTTCGGTGCTGGCGAAGGTGGCCATCCCGATCGCCGTGTTGCCGGTGCTGACGTGGCTGATCACGATCGCCGCGCAGCTCCTGATGCTGCTGGTGAGCACGGTCGCGCTGGCGGGGAACGGCTCGCACGTGGCGATGCTGTGGAACGACGTTTCGTTTTTCCAGCGATCGCTGCTGCTGCTCTATCACCTGATCATGGTGCATTCGCTTTATCTCGCGCCGCTGTACGGCTGGTTGCTGTTCGTCTCCGCGTGGGTGCGGCGCGCGCCGTTCGTGTGGGCAACGGTGCCGCTGCTGGCGATCGCGTTCGTGGAACGGATCGCGTTCGGCACGACGTCGTTCGCCGCGCTCGTCGGCAATCGCCTCGCGGGGAACGGCATGGATGCGATCGTCGCGCACGGCACGTTCCCGATGGATCCGCACACGCACCTCACGCCGATCCGCTTCCTCACCAGCCCGGAGCTCGTGATCGGACTGCTGGTCTGCGCGATATTCGTCGCCGCCGCAATGTGGATGCGGCGCTACCGCAGCGCGATCTGACATGAAAGCAGTCGTGTGCCGCCGCTACGGCTCGGTCGACTGCGAAGAGGCCGCGATGCCGGCGTGCGGCGACGATCAACTGCTGATTCGCGTGCGTGCCGCGAGCATCAACGCGCGCGATGCGTTTCTGGTGAAGGGATCGCCGCCGATCGTGCGATTGATTGCCGGCCTGCGCAGGCCGCGAAATCCGCGCGTCGTCGGAACGGATGCGGCGGGCGTCGTCGAATCGATCGGCCGCAACGTCACGCGATTCAAAGTTGGCGATGAAGTGTTCGGGCTCTGTCGCGGCGCGGTCGCGGAGTACGCGTGCATGGCCGAATCTGCGGCGGCTGCGAAGCCTGCGAATGTGTCGTTCGAACAGGCCGCGGCGATTCCGGTCGCGGGACTCACCGCGTTGCAGTCGATTCGCGACAAAGCGCAAGTGCGCGAAGGCGAGTCGGTGCTGGTCAACGGCGCGGCAGG
>DATEZA010000281.1:0-12290 GCA_035255945.1 Thermoanaerobaculia bacterium | reverse complement strand
CCGCCGGAGGCCTCTCGTCGTTCTCATAACTGCTCCCAACGACGACGCTTGTCGTCGTAGCGCAGCGTGCGGATCTTGGCGGAGGCGCCGTAAGCGCGAACGGCGTAGATGCCGCCCAAGCCGTCGATGAGGTAGATCGTGCCGCTGGTGCATTCGCCCATCGGCGAGAACGAGCAGATTTGCGAGCGGCCGAATTGGACGGCGGACGATGTCGAGATCAGTTTGTCGCCGTCCGGATCGGGGACTGTTTTCGCGAGCACGCCGATCGTCGCGGCGCCGCGATCGAGCATCAGGACGGGGCGTGGCGGGAAGAGCGGGTAATCGATTCCGCTGACGATGTCCTCGTTGCGCAGGCCGTTGCGATTGCCGTCGATGTATTCGGCGTAGCGCCACTCGTTGCCGGTTTTCGAGAAGCGGAACCCCGAGTAGTTGCGGCTGGTGATGGCGCGCATCCGCGCCTCCTGGAACATCGCGCGGATTTCCGTGGCCGCGGTTCGGACTGCGCTTCGGCGCCGGAGTGAGTTGAAGGATGGCAGCGCGACGCCGACGCTCATCCCGATGATTGCCAACACCACGAGCATGTCGGCGAGGCTGTAGCCGTGTTCTTTACGCACAATTGTTCTCCGAAGAGGGCGGCCGCGGACACACGTCTCGCGGCCGCCCGGGTTGCGGTGGGATGGAGTGGTGGGTTGTTGAGGAGGGGCGGCCTTAGTTGGCCGGGGTGGCGGGCTTGGTCTTCTTGCTGCTGGTGCTGCGCGGCTTGCGGGCGCCGTGGACCTTCTCGGCGAGCGTGGTCTTGCCGTCGACCGTCAGGAAGGGACGGAGGCGCTCGAAGCTCTTCTCGCCGATCCCTTTCACTTCCATCAGATCGGTGACCTTCGCGAACGAGCCGTGTGCCTTGCGGTAGTCGAGGATGCGCTGCGCCGCTTTGACGCCGACGTGCGGCAGATATGCGAGCTGCGAAGCGTCGGCCGTGTTGATGTTGACGACGCCCGACGGCGCCGCGGAGGCGCTCTGCGACTGGGCGAACGCCGAGGTGCAGAGGGTGATGAGGATCAGGATTGCAACCGTGATGTGGGACTTACGCATGGGTCGTTTTTCTCCTTTTCTTTCTTTAGTTGTTTAGTTGTTGGGTTGTTGAAGCTGTTTGGCTTTTTTCTCCACTCTGAATTGCGTTTCGACTCTCGATTTCCCGTTCGCTCTCTTCAGCACCACCTCCTTTCGCCGGCTATAGATTTCAAATCGCCGGCCGACCTGGCATTTCTGCGCAAGCTGTTGGTGCGTATGCGTTTGTCTGGATTTGGGCCGCAGGAGGGATGTCAAAAAAATTTGCGGCGAGGGAGGACGGGGCAGCTTTCTTGCGTTTTGGCGGCGCGTATACACTTAATTCATGCCGAAATCAGAAAAAGACCTGGTGCTGGTCCTGCGTTTTCGCGATCTTGCGCCGCCGATTCCCGGCAACACCATCAGCGAGCACGAGAAGATCATCGCGGCACACGGTTACACGTGGTGGGGATGGTGGAAGAAGCAGAAGGAGACCATTCCGGTCGCCCTTTGGGGCGAAGTCCTGAAACAGGCACGACGGCCGGAAGGTGTCATCGCGTTTCTTCTCGATTCAGGCCAGCGATACCTTTACCAGACCACCATTCATGACATCGTCTTCGACCCGGGCGAGCTCTTCGTACATGCGCCGGAAGACGGCACGCGTACGCCCCGCTACTACTACGACCGTCAGGCACCGGAAAAATTCGCGAGCTGGTTCAAGCTCGGCGAAATCCAACGCGTCGACGACAACACGCTTTCGAAATATGTCTATGAACAACGTCCGCACGACGACCTTGTGGCCGTCGACACCGCAGACCTCCTCGGCAGGCGGGTATCCGGCCCGGGAGAGTTGCTGTTCTTCGGCAACATCACCTATTGGGTACTCACCCCCGTAGGGCCGGACGCGAAACCATCGCGACAGACGCCGCTCACGACAAAACTGGTCGAGCCGATCGCCCCCAAGGAAATCATCGCCGCGGAAAGCAACACCATCCTTCACATTACGGACATTCACGCGGCAAAAGGGAAACACGCATTTCCGCTCTATAACCAGCCTCACGACACCAATGCACGTACGCTCGCCGAAGCGATTTACGACTCCCTGCTCCGATTGAAGATCCTGCCCGGTATCGTCATCGTCACCGGCGATCTGACGTGGATGGGCAGCGAGGCGGAATTCGAGAACGCGTTCCAGATCCTGGACGCTCTGCGCAGTACGACAGGCCTCACCCGCCAGCATTTCGTGATCGTGCCCGGCAATCACGACATTCAGTGGACTCCGGAGCAGCGCGACGGAGTCGATTACAAATGGGACGGCGCCGTGACGATTGCCTCGGACGAGGCTCGCCGTAATTACGAACAGTTCTTCCTGAGGTGGTACGACACTGCTCCCAATGAATTTCTCTCCATTGGCCGCAGATATTTTCTGGCGGGGGGACCGGCGGTCGACGTGATCGGTCTCAACAGCATGGCACTCCAGCAGGTGGAAAACCATTTCGCCGGTCTCGGCCGCGTGACGGAAACGGCGTTTGACAAGACGGTCGCCCGCATGGGCTGGAACAACGACAGACGCGATACGAAAGTGCGGATCCTGGCCATGCATCACCACCTCATGCCGGTGGTCATGAAGGAATCACCTCAGGACGCGAAGAAAGGGTTCGGCGTCGCCCTCGACGCGGGCAGCCAGATCATGCGGGCGCTCGAGCACAAGGTGGATCTGCTGGTGCACGGTCATCAGCATCATCCGTTTGCCGGTTTCGTCGACCGTCCCGACCTCCTGTCCGCCGACGCGTCAGACGGCAGCGGCCTGCTCGTCCTCGGAGGCGGGAGCTGCGGAGTCGCCGATGAGCACCTGGGACCGATCAAGCAGCGATGCTTCAACCTGCTGACGGTCGATCACGATGCGATTTCGAGCTCGCTCTTCACCTCGTCCGAGGCCACGGACGAATTCCGCGCTGCATCGCGCATAGAAGCGCGGTATGGCGGCTCGTGGAAACGGTGCACCAAGGAATGAGCATCAACGGTGCGCGGCGTAACGGGCGTCCGAATGCGCGCGAAACGTGAAGTGATCGAAGAGCTCGGCGAAGGAGTCGATCGTCACGTCGGGGGCGTAATGAACCGCATCGGCGTTCCGCTGCCGTTCGACCGCATCGCGTGTCCAGTGAGTGACGCGCCGCAGCAGCTCGTATCGCTCGTCTTTATGCGACCCGTACCTGGCCCAGACTGCGGTAACACCGGCGGCGTTGGCCATGCTGATGTCCTTGACCAGATCGTCCCCCACATACAGCGAGCGCTCCGGCCGGCCGCCCACCTCGGCAATGATGTCGAGCAATACCGCGGGATTGGGTTTGAATTCGCCTTCTCTGAGCAGCCGGTGGGTGGTTCGAGCGAGCGCGGGTTCTACGGGGAGTAGAGTGCGCAATCCCGTGTTCGAGCGCTGAAATTCGTGGTCCGGAGGCGAATACACGTAATCAAGCAGCACGTCCAACTGCAGGTCCCGGAGGCGGCGATGTGTGTAATACGAACGGGATTCCGTATAGCCGGCGATCAACACTCCCGCCTTCTGTAATCTATCCAGCGAAAGACGAACACCGTCATAAAGGACGAGAGTTCTTCTTCCCGCGTTGTAAGCGTCCAACGCTTCAGCGTAGATCTCAGAGACATTTACGCCCGGGTGCAGCTCGCGCAGAGATGGGAGCTCGGGGATTACGAAGGGATATTCCGACGTGCCGTATCGCTCATGAACGATCTTGATTTCGCGGATTAAATGCTCTTCAGAAATGCCACTGAGAGCCACAAGTGCGTCGAGCATCGGCCGGAAAGACGCATGCCACGCCGCAAACCAGTCGTAGAGCGTATTGTCGAGATCTGTAATGACGAGATCGATCTGTTGCATGACACCGACGAGCCTCGCAAATAGGCTACCACCGCTTGGGGCGGTTTCGCGGTTTCGGGTGCCGCTGCTCAGGACTGCCAGATCAGCGCCGCACCACGCGCTGCCGTGCGTGAGGCTCCCGCAGCTCGGCAGCCGCTTTGCCCACATCGATGCGCGGCGTGACGACGCCGTTGCGTGAATCGGTGATCAGCTTCCCGCTCGTGGTGAGCGTCGACTGCAGCTCGTCGACGCCCGCGGACGGCTTGATCTGCAGCAGCAGCGCGACCGCACCCGCGACGTGCGGCGCAGCCATCGACGTCCCGCTCCGTTCCTTGATGCCGCCGCCAGGCTGATCCGATGTGATGATTGCGCCCGGCGCGAGAAACGTCAGAAACGGCGCGCTGTCGCTGAAGCATGCGATGCGGTCGGCGGCGGGCGTTCGATCGATGCAGTGCGGCTCCGGCCAGCGCGCGCTCCCGAAGTCCGCCGAATAGACCGCGCCGACCGACCAGACGCCGGAGAGGCAGGCAGGCGTCGAGAGTCCGTCCGCCGACGCGTCGTTGCCCGAAGACACCACCACCGGCGTTCCGCGTGCGCGCAGCTTCGCCACCTGTTCCGCCACCACCATCGTGTCCGCCGAATCGTGATCGCACGTGTGCGAGACCGGCACTCCGTCGCCGAGGGAGACGTTCACGACACGGACTTCGGGATGTTCGTTGATGATCCAGTCGAGCGCGCTGATCACCTGTGACGAGTGCGCGTACTGGCCGTTCGCATCGGTGACGCGAACGGCGACGATCGACGCGCCCGGCGCCATGCCCACGCCAGCGACCACGCGGCGCGAGGCGACGATCCCGGCGACATGCGTTCCGTGCCCGTAGTCGTCGGCCGCGGCGCCGGCGCCCGATTGCGTCGTCTGGTGATTCGGGCAACAGCCATTGCCGTTCGCATCGCTGCAGAAGCAGTGTTCATCCGTGACCGCGCCGGCCAGATCGGGGTGCGTTGCGGACACGCCGGTGTCGACGATCGCGACGGTGATGCCCTCGCCCGTCACTCCGCTCTCGTGCAACGGCGTCGCGCCGACGAGCGGCACGCTGAGCGTCAGCAAAGGCTTCCAGACCCGATCGACGTCGACGCGCACGACCTGGCGATCGTTCGCGAGCTCGTTCAGCGTGTCGATCGACAGCTCGCCTGCGATTGCATCGGCGCTTCGCCAGCGGCGCGTGACGCGAAACGCGCGGGCATCGAATCGCGCCGCAGTCCGCAGCGCGACGATCACGTGCACGCGTTCGCCGCGCGCCACGGCATCGAGCACTTCCGGCGAGATCGTTGCCGCGCGCGACTTCGCGGCGAGGAGGAAAAGGAGAATGATGAAGGGGATCCGTCGTTTCATCCTCAACGTTATAGAGCTACCGCGCGCGAACCGAAATACGGTCTGCCCTGCGACGATGACGGCTCGTCACAATCCGAGCCGCGGCGCGACGCGATCGCGATACGTGCGGCTCATCGTCAGCTCCGTACCGTCGTTCAGCACGATCACCGAGTCGCCGCCGAACCACGGCTGCAGCTCGCGGATCGCATCGATGTTCACGATCGTCGAGCGATGAATGCGGACGAAGTGCTTCGGGTCGAGCTTCTCCTCGAGTGCTGCGAGCGTCTGCCGCACGAGATGACTTTCTTTCCCGATGTGCACCCGTGCGTAATTGCCCGCCGCTTCGATGTATGTGATCTCGCGGACGCGCAGCAGCAGCACGCGGCCTTTCACGCGCACCGCGAGGCGCTCGATCGGCTCACCTGCCCCGCGTCCTGCCTTGCCGCGCGCGCGATCGAGCGCACGATGCAGCCTCGCGCCGGTCACCGGCTTGAGCACGTAATCGAGCGCCGCCGCTTCGAATGCGCGGATCGCGTGCTGGTCGTACGCGGTGACGAAGATGACGGCCGGCGGTGCCGCGTCGCCGAGCTCCGCGAGCACTTCGAAGCCGTCGAGCTCCGGCATCTCGATGTCGAGAAACGCGATGTCCGGCCGCTTCGCCCGGATGGCCTCCGCCGCATCGAATCCATCGACGCACTCCGCGACGATCTCGACGTCGGGAATGTCGCCGAGGAGGCGTCGGATGCGGGCGCGGGCAAGCGGCTCGTCGTCGGCGATGATCACCCGCAGCGTCACGCCGGCACCTCCGCGCGGTATGGCAGCGTGACCACGACGCGCGCGCCGCCGCCCTGCGCGTTCTCGAGCAGCAGCGATTGCGCATCGCCGTACAGCTGCGCGAGCCGTTCACGCGTGTTGCGCAATCCGATTCCTTCGCGAACCGCGGCCGGAAGTCCGGCGCCGTCGTCGCGAACTTCGATACGCAACTGGCCGTTCTGGCGCGCCGCGCGGATGGCGAGAGTGGCACGGCCGCGGCGCCGCGCGATGCCGTGACGGAATGCGTTCTCGACGAGCGGCTGCAGGAGCAGTGCCGGTACCAGTGCATGCTGCACCGACGAGTCGATGTCGCGCTCGATGGTCACTGAATCGCTGAACCGCACCTGCTGAATCGCGAGGTAGAGATCGAGCATGCGGAGCTCGTCCTGCAGCACGATCTCCTGCCGTTCGCCCCCTTCGAGCGAGCAGCGGAGCAGCGCGGAGAGCGAGTCGATCATCTGCTCCGCGGCGGCGACATCGACGTGCATCAGCTCCGCGATCGAATTGAGCGTGTTGAAAAGGAAATGCGGCTGCAGTTGGGCGCGCAACGCGTTGAGCTGCGCGATGGTGAATGCGCGCTGCAGCTCCGCGCGGCTGCGTTGGAAGCGGAGGAGATGCGTGACGCCGACGATGCCCCAGTAGAGCAGGAAGTCGTCGTAGAAGCTGCGGATCGCCGCGAAGCCGATGAGGAACGGGGTCACCGCCGGCGCGCGCAGCAGCGGCGGCACGACGAGCGAGCTGACCGCGACATCGATCGCGAAAAACGCGAGGCTCGCGGCGACGTGAATGGCGAAATGCGGAGCGAGACGTCCCGGCTCGAGCGGAAAGCGGCGCGACACCGCGACGATCGCGATCGCCAGCAGCGCCCAGATCGCGTAGTGCGGCGCCACGCCGAGGATCACGCGGATGAGCGACATGGGGCGGCCGATGTAGCGCGCCAGCACGTACTCCTGCGCGATGAACACGCAGGCCAGCGTGATCCACGCGGCGGCGATCGCGATGCGCTTCATTCGCGCCAGTATGCCCACTCGCGCGACCACTCCAAAACCTCGCCGCTCGCAACGGAAAAGTCACGGTTCGTCACCGGAGGACCGGCGGCGCGCGACAAAAGTGCCACCATCGTGCGCATGAAAGCACTCCTCGCGCTCACGCTCGTCGCCGTCATCAACAACCACGAGAATTCGCTCGCGCTGATCGATGTGCAGAAGCATGCCGTCGCGGCGATCGTGCCGGTCGGCAACGGACCGCACGAGGTGGCGATCACGGGCGACGGCCGCACCGCGATCGTCTCGAATTACGGCACGAAGGACGCGCCGGGAAGCAGCCTGTCGATCGTCGATCTCGCATCGATGAAGGAGACGAAGCGGGTGAGCGTTGCGCCGTTGTCGCGTCCGCATGGGCTGGCGATAAACGGACGGCGCGTTTACTTCACCGCGGAGGGAAGTCTCGCCATCGGCCGCTACGATCTCGACAAAGGCGTGGTCGATCAGGTCATCGGCACGGCGCAGAAGATCAGTCACATGATCGCCGCCGATCGCGCGCATCCGAAGTTCTACACGTCGAACATCGCGTCGAACAGCATCAGCGCGATCGAGGCGAACGGCGGGCCGGGCGGATGGAGCGTCGAACAGATTCCGGTGGCGAACGGACCGGAGGCGATCGACGTGTCGCCGGACGGAGCGCATGTGTGGACGGCTCACCGTCCGAAGGGCGGCATCTCGATCATCGACACCGCAACGAAGAAGGTGATCGGCAACGCGCCGGTCGGCACGTTCGTGTTCCGCATCCGCTTCACGCCGGACGGAAAGCACGTGCTCGCGACCGAGCCGGACGGTCATCAGCTGCTGATCTTCGACGCAGCGACGCACGAGCTGGTGAAGGCCGTGCCGATCGAGGGCGCGCCGGTGACGGTTGCGATCGATAAGGACGGCACCCGCGCGTACGTGGCATCGGCGGAGGTGAACAAGATCTTCGTGATCGATCTCGCGAGCTTCGCGATTGTCGATGAGATGCCGTCAGGGGGAGCGCCCGATCAGATTGCGGTGGCGGGGTGAAACCAAAGAGGCGCCGCAGTGCGGCGCCTCTTTGGGTGGGTGGGTGGGGGGGGGTGGGGGTGTGTGTGTTTCTGTATGTCTGTTTGCGTGTGTTTCTGTGTGTTTCTGTGTGTGTTGGTTTGTGTGTAGGACAAGCTCTTAGCTTGTCGCTTTGGTTTCTCGCGGAAAGGCAGGGACAAGCTGAGAGCTTGTCCTACACCACACCACCTTATTTTTCGGCTTCGCCGGGTTTCAGGCCGCGCTCGATGAGGAGCGGCTCCACGATCGGGTCGCGGCCGCGGAAGGTGCGGTACAGCACCGCCGCTTCCTGGCTGCCGCCGCGCGAAAGGACCATGTCGCGGAAGCGCTGGCCGTTCTCGCGGGTCATGCCGCCGTGCTCCTTGAACCAGTAGTACGCGTCGTCGTCGATCAGCTCCGACCACATGTACGCGTAGTAGCCGGCCGAGTAGCCGCCGCCCCAGATATGCGAGAAGTACGTCGAGTGATAGCGCGGCGGAAGCTCCGCCATCGCGATCTTGAATCGCTCGAGTGCTGCATTCTCGAACTTGTTCACGTCCGCCACTTTCGCCGTGCCGGGCGCCTGCTCGTGCCAGGCGAGGTCGAGCAGCGCGGCGGCGAGGTACTCCGTCGTCGCGTAGCCCTGGTTGAACGTGCGCGCCTTGCGGATCTTCGCCACCAGCTCCTGCGGCATCGGCGCGCCGGTCTTGTAGTGCTTCGCGTAATTCGCGAACACCGACGGCTCGAGCGCCCAGTGCTCGTTGAACTGCGACGGGAACTCGACGAAATCGCGCGGCACGTTCGTGCCCGCGAGCGTCGGGTACTTCACGTTCGAGAACATGCCGTGCAGCGCATGGCCGAACTCGTGGAACATCGTCGTCACATCGTCGAACGACAGCAGCGCCGGCTCGCCGGGCGCGGGCTTGGTGAAGTTCGTGACGTTGAACACCACCGGCTTCGTGCCGGTCAGGCCGTTCTGGTCGACGAACGAATCCATCCACGCGCCGCCGCTCTTGTTCGGACGCGAGTAGTAATCGCCGTAGAAGAGCGCGAGCGGCTTGCCGTCCGCGTCGAACACGTCGAACACGCGCACATCCTTCTGATAGACCGGGATGTCGTGGCGCTCCTTGAACGTGAGGCCGTACATCCGGTTCGCGGCGTAGAAGACGCCGTCGTGCAGGACGTGATCGAGCTCGAAGTACTGCTTCACCTCCGACTCATCGATCGCGTAGTCGGCCTTGCGCACCTTCTCCGCGTAGTACTGCCAGTCCCACGTGGCGAGCTTGAAGCCGCCGTGCTCCGCATCGATCTCCTTCTGCATGCGCGCCACTTCATCGCGCGCCTTGCCGGTCGATGCCGGGACGAGATCGTTCAGCAGCTTGAGCGCGTTCTCCGGCGTCTTCGCCATCTGATCGTCGAGGACGTAGGCGTCCCAGTTGGCGTATCCGAGGAGTTTCGCTTTGTCGGCGCGGAGCTGGGCGAGGCGGGTGATGGTCGCCTTCGTGTCGTTCGGGCCGCCGTGATTGCCGCGCTGCTGCGAGGCCATGCTCAGCTTCTCGCGGAGCGCGCGGTTCTGCAGGTATTGCAGTGCCGGCTGCTGCGTCGTGTTCTGCAGCGTGAGCACGTACTTGCCGGGGAGCTTGCGATCCTTCGCGCGCTCGGCTGCGGCGGCGATGTCGCTGTCGCTCAGACCGGCGAGCTCCGCCTTCGTGTCGACCACGATCGCGGATGCGTCGGTGTCGGCGAGCACCTTCTTGCGGAAGTCGGTGGTGAGGGTCGACTCTTCCTTGTTCAGCGCGCGCAGCTTTGTCTTGTCTGCCTCATTCAGCAGCGCGCCGGAGCGGACGAAGTTCCGGTAGTAGCGCTCGATGAGGAACTTCTGCTGCGCGTCGAGACCCGACGAATCGCGCTTGTCGTAGAGCGTCTTCACCCGCGCGAAGAGCTTCGGATTGAGGAAGATCGCATCGTTGTGCGCCGTCAGCTTCGGCGACTCTTCCGCTTCGATCTTCTGGATCTCGTCATTCGTATTCGATCCGGTCAGCGCGAAAAAGACTTTCGCCGCGCGCGTCAGCAGCGCCCCGCCGCGCTCCATCGCATCGATCGTGTTCTCGAACGTCGGAGGCTTCGGGTTGTTGGCGATTTTGTTGATCTCGGCAAGATTCTGCCGCATACCCTCTTCGAGTGCGGGCTTGTAATCGCTGTCCTTGATCTTGTCGAACGGTGGTGCCTGGAACGGCAGAGTGCTGGCGGTGAAGAATGGATTCGTACGAGTCCCTTTCTTGGCCGTCGATTTCGTGGCTGCCTGTGCCGTCGCGCAAACGATCAGACACAGAACGAGCGTCAGTGCGGTGTTTCTTTTCATAACTCTGATTAAATGCTCCGATCTTTTTTGGTATGCCGGGAGGGGTGACGAATTGGTGATTTCTACCTTAGTCGCAGCCTTTTTTGCATTTTCTTTTTCCAAACCAACCGACCTCCACTGGCGCCTCATCGGACCGTTCCGCGGCGGACGCGTGCTGGCGGTCAGCGGCGTGCCCGGGCAGCCTGAGCACTTTTACTTCGGCAGCGTGAACGGCGGCGTCTGGGAAACGAACGACGCAGGCCGCACCTGGCAGCCGATCTTCGACTCGCAACCGATCGGCTCGATCGGCGCCATCGCTGTCTCGGGCAGCACGATTTACGCCGGAAGCGGCGAGGCCGACATGCGCTCCGACATCTCGCAGGGCAACGGGATGTACAAATCGAGCGACGGCGGCAAATCGTGGTCGCATATCGGCCTCAAGGATTCGCAGCAGATCGGCACGATACTGATCGATCCGAATGATGCGAATGTCGTTTACGTCGCCGCACTCGGCCATCCGTACGCCGCGAACGAACAGCGCGGCGTCTTCCGCTCGCGCGATGGCGGCAGGTCCTGGCAAAAACTCCTCGGCGGATGTGTCATTCCGAGCCGCAAAGACGGCGAGGAATCCCCTGCCGGCGGAGCGGGCCGCGTGCGTCCGGCAGGGGATCCCTCGCCCTCTGCGGGGCTCGGGATGACACCGTGTGGCGACCTCGGCGCGATCGATCTCGCGTTCGAGCCAGGCAATTCGCGCGTCATCTACGCCGCGATGTGGGCCACGCGCCGTACGCCGTGGTCGGTCTATCCGCCGTCGAACGGGCCCGGCTCGGGTCTGTTCAAGTCGACGGACGGCGGCGATCACTGGACGCAAATGCATGGGCTCCCAAGCAATCCGGGACGGATCGGCGTCGCCGTTGCGCCGTCGAATCCGCAGCGCGTCTACGCCATCGTCGATGCGAGCGAAGGGGGCGGGATGTATCGCTCCGATGACGCCGGCGCAACCTGGACGCATGTCGATCACGACGAGCGCATCTGGTCGCGCGGCTGGTACTTCGGTGGCATCACCGTCGAGCCGAAGAACGCCGACGTCGTCTACTCCTGCAACGTCAACGTCTATCGTTCCGACGACGCCGGCAAAACGTGGGCGCCGGTGAAAGGTGCGCCCGGCGGCGACGACTACCACACGCTCTGGATCGATCCGCAAAACCCCGAGCGCCGCATCCTCGGCGTCGATCAGGGAACCGTGGTTTCGACGAATGGCGGAGCGACATGGTCCAGCTGGTACAACCAGCCGACCGGCCAGTTCTACCACGTCGTCACCGACAACCGTTTCCCCTACTTCGTTTACGGCGCGCAGCAGGATTCGGGCGCCGCGGGCGTGCCGAGCCGCACGAACAAATTCGCGGACGGCATCAGCATGCCGGAGTTCCGCGAGATCACCGCGGGCGGCGAGAGCGACAACGTCGCGCCCGATCCGAAGGACCCCGACATCCTTTACGGCGGCCGCGTGGCGAAACTGAATCTGCGCACGATGCAGACGCGCGACGTCGATCCGACGGTCGCGCATCTCGAGCTCGATCGCCGCACGTGGACGCTGCCGCTCGTCTTCTCGCCGCGCGATCCGAGCGCGCTGTACTTCTCGAATCAGCGGTTGTTCCGCACGAAAGACGGCGGCGAGCACTGGGACGTGATCAGTCCCGATCTCACGCGCGAAGCTCCGGGCGTTCCGCCGAATCTCGACGCGGCGACGGCCGCGTTGCGGCCCGGCACCGGCACGCGCTTCGGCGTGATCTA